>NZ_CAUVXO010000071.1:4531-7600 GCF_963555865.1 Protofrankia sp. Cr1 | reverse complement strand
GCGGTGACGACGACGATCGGTGCGGCGGCGCCGACGACGGTGCCCGACGAGGTACGCGACGAGGCGCGGACACGCGCCGACCATGCGCACGCCCAGGCGTTGGAAACGGCGTCCGGATCGCCGGCGGGATCGCCTCCCGGGCTAGCTGGCGGGCCGGGCGGGATCGCCGGCGGCGGCCTGCGCCGCTTCGGATCCGCCGGGCGGGTGACGGCGCCGATCCGGAAGGTCTGGCATCTGCTGACCAGCATGCGCACCGCGCTGCTGCTGCTGTTCCTGCTCGCGCTCGCCGCCGTCCCCGGATCCCTGCTGCCGCAGCGGTCGCTGAACCCGCTGAAGGTCGAGCAGTACTTTCGTGATCATCCTTCGCTCGCGCCGGCGCTGGACAGATTGTCCGCATTCAACGTATTCGGTGCTCCCTGGTTCGCCGCGATCTACCTGTTGTTGTTCATCTCTCTGATCGGATGCCTGTCGGCCAGGGTCCGCTGGCATGCCAGAGCACTGGTGGGCCGCCCGCCGCGCGCACCGGCCCGGCCGAGCCGGCTGACCGGGGGACAGTCGTGGGACAGCGCGCTCACCCCGTCGGAGGCGGTCGAGGCGGCGCGGGTGGTCCTGCGACGGCGGCGGTTCCGGGTGGCGCTCGCCGCCGACGGCGCCACCCGTCCGGACGGCAGCCCGGACTTCTCCGTGGCGGCGGAAAAGGGCTACCTGCGCGAGACGGGGAACCTGATCTTCCATATCGCGCTGGTCTTCATGCTCGTCGGGGTCGGACTGGGCTCGTGGTTCGGATATCAGGGTACGGTCCTGGTGATCACGGGTGACGGGTTCGCGAACACGCTGGTCTCCTACGACCAGTTCAGCCGGGGCAGGCTCGTCGACCCCGTCGGTGATCTGGCGCCGTTCTCCCTGACGATGGAGGAGTTCACCGCGTCCTACCAGCCGACCGGCCAGCCCGCGGACTTCCGCGCGAAGGTCGCGTACGCTACCGAGCTCGACGGGCACACCCGTACCGCTGAGATCCGGGTCAACCATCCGCTGGCGGTCGGCAGCGCAAAGGTCTACCTGATCGGGCATGGGTACGCGCCGCACTTCGTGTTGAGGAACAGCGCCGGCGGGGTCGTCTGGGAGGGCTACCAACCGTGCACCCCCCGCGACGCCATGTTCGCGTCCACCTGCACTTTGAAGATCGGCGACACCGGGCTCGCGCCGACCGGGCCCACGCGTGAGCCCCAACAGCTGGCATTCAGCGGCGTGTTCACGCCCACCACCGAACTGGACCGGGCCCGCGGCTATGTCTCGACCTATCCGGCCGCGAATGCGCCCGGCCTCACGCTTACCGGCTATGTCGGCAACCTGCACATCAACGAGGGCATTCCGCAGAACGTCTACTCGCTGGATACCCGTGACATGCACCAGCTGCGCGTGAACGGGCCACTCGGCGACAATCGTGCGGCGCAGGTGCTCGCGCTGAACAACCCGCGTCAGCGAACGGTCACCGGCCTGCCCGGTGGGATGTCGCTGGAGGTCGACGGTCTGCGCGAGTTCGCGACGTTCCAGACGAAGTCGGACCCGTTCAAGGGCTGGGTCCTTGTCGCGGCGATTGCGATCATCTGCGGCCTGCTGGTGAGCATGCGGGTCCGCCGACGCCGGATCTGGGTGCGGGCGCGCCCCGTGGCCGACGCGGCTGCCGATGCCGATACCGGCGTAGCCACCGATACCGACGCGGTTACCGTGACCATGGTCGAGATCGGTGGTCTGTCCCGGTCCGACATCGACGGCTTTGCGGCCGAGCTGCGGGCAATCGCCCTGGATGTACGGGCGGCCACGGCGAGTGCCTCCCGGCCGCTGGACTCCCCCGAACAGGAGCTGTGATGCCCGTCAACTCCGGCCTTGCCGCGTTGTCCGACCATCTTCTCGGCGTGACCATGGCGGTCTACGCGCTGGCGATGCTCGGTTACGCGGCCGAGTTCGCGTTCAGCCGGTTCGGGGGGACGATCGGCGCAGCGGCCGGGGTGTCATCGACATCGGCGCTGTCATCGGTCGGAGCAGCCCAGCTCACGGCTTCCGGACGGGTCCCGGCGATGGCTGGCGCCGTCACGGCCGGTGGTGCCGTCCATCCAGCGGTGGCTGATCCCGCGATGGCTGATCCGGCGGCGGAGGCTCTCGCCGCGGCGGCGGCCCGGGCCGCCGATCGTGGTGCGGAGCAGAGGGCAGTGGCTGCGGCGATGGCCGCTGCGATGGCCGGGGACCGTGCCGACCCACCGGTCACGGCCCGGGTGCGCTGGATCGGCTGGATCGCGGTGGCACTGACCCTGCTCGGCTGGCTGGCCCACGTGGGTTCGGTGACGGCCCGCGGCCTGGCCGCGGACCGAGTGCCGTGGGGGAACATGTACGAGTTCTCATCCATGATCACCTTGGTCGCGGTGTCAACGTACCTGGCCATGCTGGCGCGGACCCGGGCGCGGGTGCGTTGGCTGGGCGTTTTCGTGATGGTTCCGGTGGTTCTCTATCTGGGTTTCGCCGCCACGGTGCTCTACGTCGCCGTGGGACCGCTTGTCCCGGCGCTCAACTCCTACTGGCTCAAGATTCATGTGGTTGCGGCGATCGTCGCCAGCGGCGTGTTCATGGTCTCGGCGGTCACGACCGTCCTGTATCTGCTGAAGGACCGCTGGGAGAACAGGCTCGCCGCTGTCGCCGCCGGTCGGGCTGACGCGTCCGCCGCGATGCGCAAGCGCGGCGGGATCATGATGCGCCTGCCCGCGGCCGTGGCTCTGGACCGCATCACCTACCGGGTGATCGGGCTTGCCTTCCCGATCTGGACGTTCGCGGTCATTGCCGGGGCGATCTGGGCGGAGGCCGCCTGGGGCCGCTACTGGGGCTGGGATCCGAAGGAGACCTGGTCGTTCATCACCTGGGTGATTTACGCCGCGTACCTGCACGCGCGGGCCACAGCGGGTTGGAAAGGCAGCAGGGCAGCGGCGATCTCCCTGCTGGGTTTCAGTGCGTTGTTTATCGATTACTATCTGGTGAACCTGGTGATTTCCGGCCTGCATTCATACGCTGGGGTCAACT
>NZ_CAUVXO010000071.1:0-4069 GCF_963555865.1 Protofrankia sp. Cr1 | reverse complement strand
CCAGCGGCTGACGGTTTCAGGTCCGGGACGTGCCGTCGCCGTCCCCACGGCGGATCCGTTCGGACAGCTCGCGCAGGAACTCGGGGTTGTCGTCGGGGGCGACCGGTGGCGGCGTCGGGCCTCGGCGGGCCCAGGGAAACCTGCGCTCGGTGGAGACCCTGTTGCGCTCACCCCAGCGGGCACCGGGGTGTTCGGTCCAGGGCGAGCGACCGCCCCACGCCGGGTGGTCACTGTTCTGCGCGGCACCGGCGCCGCGGCGTGGGCGGCCCAACAGGAACCATGCCACGGCGCCGACGACCTCGAACAGAACAATGATCGCAATCCACGCGAGTTTGGGGAGCGTGCGGACCGAGGCTGGCGGGGTCAGCGCCACGTCAACAATCGCGTAGATCCAGAATCCGAGAAGTGCCAGCGTCAGTACGAAGCCGACCACCGTACCGCCGCCCCTTTCCCTGCTCTCGCCATCCGCCGGGCCCGTACGGGCTGTCGGGACCGCACCGAAGCGCTGATCACCCGCCAGTGCCGTACCGGCCGTCTGCCGTCCACCATGTCCGTCGTTGTTCGACGGTACCGCCAACCATGATGCGCCCGCCCGCACCGCCCGCTGCAAGGATGGTGGCCATGGCCTGGGCGGATCTGCGCGCGTTCCTCGCTCACCTCGAGCGCCACGGTGACCTGCGGCACGTCCGCGTCCCGGTCGACCCGGTCCTGGAGGTCACTGAGATCGTCACCCGGGTTGTCCGGGAGGGCGGACCCGCGTTGCTGTTCGATCGGCCGACCGGCGCCGACATGCCATTGGCGATCAACGTCTTCGGGACGCAGGAGCGGATGGCTGCGGCGTTGGGAGCCGACAGCCTCGACGCGATCGGCGATCGGATCGCCGCCATGCTCAAGCCGGAGGTGCCGGTGGGGTTCGCCGGCCTGCGCGAGGTGTTCGGCAAGGTCGCGGCCCTGCGTGCGGTGCCACCGCGCACGGTCCGCACCGCCCCCTGCCAGGACATCGTGCTCAAGGGCTCGGACGTCGACCTGTTTCGGTTGCCCGGGCTGCATTCCTGGCCGGAGGACGGCGGTGTCTTCCTCAACCTCGGACTCACCCACACCAAGCATCCCGAGACGGGCCAACGCAACCTGGGCCTGTACCGGCTGCAGCGGCACGACGCCCAGACGGTCGGCATGCACTGGCAGATCCACAAGGACTCCAACGCCCACCATGCCGTGGCGGAGCGCCGTGGTGAGAAGCTGCCGGTCGCGATCGCGTTCGGCTGCGATCCGGCGGTAACCTATGCGGCGTCGGCTCCACTACCGGCGGAGATCGACGAGTACCTGTTCGCCGGGTTCCTGCGGGGCGAGCGGGTCGAGATGGTCGACTGCCTGAGCGTTCCGCTGCGGGTGCCCGCGAACGCCCAGATCGTGCTGGAGGGCTGGCTTGAGCCTGGGCAACGGCGTCCGGAGGGGCCGTTCGGCGACCACACGGGCTTCTACACGCCGGTCGAACCGTTCCCCGCGCTTCGGGTCGATGTGATGACCATGCAGCGTGACCCGGTCTTCCAGACGATCGTCGTGGGTCGCCCGCCGCAGGAGGACGGGCCGCTCGGAAAGGCCACAGAGCGGATCTTTCTCCCGCTGATCCGGATGATGATCCCGGAGATAGTCGACTACGACCTCCCGGTCGAGGGCGTCTTCCACAACTGCGCCATCGTCTCGATCGACAAGCGGTATCCCAAGCACGCGCAGAAGGTCATGCACGCGATCTGGGGCGCCGGGCTGCTGTCACTGTCCAAGCTTGTTGTCGTCGTCGACGCGGACTGTGACGTTCACGACTACTCCGAGGTGGCCTGGCGGGCGTTCGGCAACGTCGACTACGCCCATGACCTGCTGACCACGATCGGCCCGGTCGACCACCTCGACCACGCGTCCTACGAGCAGTTCTTCGGCGGGAAGATCGGCGTGGACGCCACCCGCAAGCTCGCGACCGAGGGATACCGTCGCGAGGGCGGTTGGCCCGCGGAGGCCGTGATGGATCAGGCAACCAGGGATCTGGTCACCCGGCGCTGGAAAAAGTACGGACTGTGAGTGGTGCCCATGGCCGGGATGCTGTCGGTCTCCGGTCTCCGGTCTCCGGTCTCCGATGGGCGGTGCGGTGGATGGAGTTGATCGCTGGTGAGTGAAGCGGTAGTTGCGCCGGGGATGTCGGGGCCTGCCCCGGCGCCCGACGGCCCGGTTCGCGCCTTCCTGCGGGTGGTGGTGATCGAGCATTCGGTGTTCGCCCTGCCGTTCGCCTACGTCGCCGCGCTCACCGCCTCCTTTGACGTCTCCCGCTCGGTGCACTGGTCGGACCTCGGGCTGGTGACCGTCGCGATGGTCGCGGCCCGCACCTTCGCGATGGCCACCAACCGGATCATCGACCGTACGATCGACGGACGTAACCCCCGCACGGCCGGTCGCGAGTTGGTCACCGGCGTCGTTTCGGTGCGCACAGCCACCGTTGGTGCGGCCGTCGCGTTGGCGGTCTTCTGCGCCTGCGCGGCGGCACTGTCCTGGCTCTGTCTGGCGCTCGCGCCGCTCGCGGTGATTCCACTGGTCGTCTACTCCTATTCCAAGCGGTTCACCAACTTCCCGCATGCCGTCCTTGCGCTGGCACAGGCGGTCGCGCCCATCGGTGCCTGGATAGCCATCACCGGCCGGTGGTCGTGGGCGGGAGTCGTGCTCGGGGTTGCTGTCGGCGCCTGGATAGGCGGCTTCGACCTGATCTATTCCTGCCAGGACGCCGAGATCGACCGCAGCATCGGCGTGGGTTCGGTGCCGGCCCGTTTCGGCGTTCAGGCGGCGTTGACCGCCTCGATCGTCACCCATGTCCTGACGTTCGCCCTCTTTGTCATGTTCGGGCTGATGGAGAACTTCGGCGCCTGGTGGTGGGCGGGTCTGGCCGTGACCGCGGCAGCGTTCTGTTACGAGCACGCGATCGTGTCCGCGGACGACCTGTCGCGGGTGAACCGCGCCTTTCTCACTGCGAACGGTTTCGTCGGTATCGTCCTGTTCGCCTTCGCCGTCATCGACCTGGCCGGGCGTGGCCTGGCCTGGTGACCGGGGCGGGATGTGGGGCGTGGCGTGGGCGTGGCGTGGCTGGAGGCCGACATGGACGGTGGCGAACCGCGGCGACCATGGGTGGTGGGCGTCAGCGGCGCGAGTGGCACGCCGTACGCGGCATCGGTGCTGCGCGGGCTGCTGGACGCCGGTATGGCGATCGATCTGATCGTCTCCCGGGCCGCCCGGCTCACGTTGCTCGACGAGACCGGCCTGGCCTGGCGGGACAACGCCTGGCCGCAGTCGCTGGCCAGCTGGCTCGGCGTTGACGTTGACGCGTCCGCCGGTGTGTCGGGGGCAGCGGCGCAGGGTTGGATCCGCCACTGGTCGCCCGGTGACCTCGCGGCCGGCCCGAGCAGTGGTTCCTACCTGACGAGGGGGATGATCGTCGTTCCGGCGAGCACAGCGGCGGTGGCCGGCATCGCGCTGGGCCTGTCCAAGGACCTGCTGCAACGCGCCGCCGACGTCACCTTGAAGGAACGACGCACGCTGGTCGTCGTCCCGAGGGAGATGCCCTTCACCCGCTCGACGCTGTTACACATGCTGTCGCTGCACGAGGCGGGCGCGGTCGTGGCGGCGGCGAGCCCCGGCTTCTACGCGGGCGCGGCCGACGCGCAGGCGCTCGTGGACTTCGTGGCCGGCAAGGTTCTGGACGCTGCCGGCGTGCCGAACAACCTCCTGCGCCGCTGGACGGGCGAGCTCGGCGCCGCCCGCCGCCCGTCCCCGTGACCGTGTACGTCAACGGCGCCTGCTACCTGGGTCGTACCGTGAACCCACGGCAGCGGTAGTTGATGCCACGCTGGGGCTTGAGGCACGGGATTGAGGCAGGCATGACCCGTCGTAACGCCGGTAGACCGAACGCCGGTAGACCGAACGCCGGCAGACCGCCCGCCGGAGCGAAACGGACAGCCGGGTCGGGCGACGGTTCGGTGCCGCGCCCTGTCCCCGCCGCCCGGCGTTCCCCACCCGAGCCGGCTGCGCCCGA
>NZ_CAUVXO010000070.1:15769-16657 GCF_963555865.1 Protofrankia sp. Cr1 | reverse complement strand
CTGCGGTCCGGCCTGCGGCTGCGGTCCGGCCTGCGGGTGGGGCGCGGGCATCCGGGATGGCGGTTTGGCGGGCTCAGAGCCCGCCTCCGGCGCCGGTGACCGTGCCTGCTGCGGGGAGATCCGCACAGCGGGACGTTCCGGGGAACGAGGTTGCGCCGCCGCGGGCGACCCGCCGCCGGAGGGTTTGGCCGCCCCGGGCGCCGCGCCATCCGATCGACGATCACCTGATGCATGATCATCCTGGCTACGATCAACCGCCCGGCGCCCGATCGGTTCCGGGGGTTGGGGCCGCCGATGTTCAGCCTGGCGAGTGTCGACCCGCGGCGGTTCCGCGCGCGACGCCGGCGGCGCTACCGGCGCTACCGGCGCTACCGGCACGGGTCCAGGTGTCGGACCCGGCGCCGCCGGTCGCACGGGCGCCGGAGTGGTGTTCGGACGGCTGCCCGTGCCGCTTGAGCCCTTCGCGCCGTCAGCATCGGCACGGTCAGGTTCAGGCTGGGAGGTCTGGCCGATCTCCGACCCAGGCCGGGATGGCCCACCGGCACGTTGACCGGTTGACGCCGCCGTCGCACTGGTCGTCGCCTGAGGCGATTGGGATGCAACCTGGCGCCGGGCCGGCGGCGCCTGGCCGCCGGCGGCGGGACGCGCGTGGGGCGACCCGACCGCACCCCGCGTAGCCGACGACCCAGCGGCACCCGATGAAGCCGGGCTCCCCGGAGACGAGCGATGTGCCCCGGACTGTCCACGCGGGTCTGGCGCGCCTGCCCGGCGAGGCCCGGGCGTCTCGCTCGACCGGGCCGGCTCATCCGCGGGACGCACCGATGGACTCTGCGGGCGCATCGCCCGGGACGGGGTCTGCGCCGGCGACGCCCCGGCCTCCCCGCCGGC
>NZ_CAUVXO010000070.1:3978-15470 GCF_963555865.1 Protofrankia sp. Cr1 | reverse complement strand
CGCACCGATGGACTCTGCGGGCGCATCGCCCGGGACGGGGTCTGCGCCGGCGACGCCCCGGCCTCCCCGCCGGCATCGTCGTCCCGGTCTGTTTCGCGAGGCCGCCGCGCCGGCTGTTCGGTCATTGCACACGCTCCCGGGTCAGCTGGGCCGGGTCGGGGTCCGGCGAGTGGCCCAGGGACATAGTGGTCGACGCCGGAAACTGCCCGCAAACTGCCACAGCCCCGATCCGGCTGTGCCATGCGTTCGCCTGGCCAGCGCGTGCGCCCTGACCAGCCAGTGTGCCTGGACGGAACGGACAGAGCGCAGGTGTCCGCCCGACCCCGGGCCCCCCATCATCGTGCCGCAGACACTACGGGCTGGTCCGCACCTCCGCGGATCGCGGCCAACCCCAGAGCACTGCGGCGCCGACCACTATGGCTAGACTTCCTCCCCGATACGGTGCACCCGGATGGTGTTGGTCATCCCGGCCACACCCGGCGGTGTCCCCGCGACGACGACAACCAGCTCACCGGGCCGACAACGCTCCAGCTGCACCAGCGCGTTGTCGACCTGCCGGACCATCTCGTCGGTGCTGTGCGCGAACGGGACCAGGAAGGTCTCGACGCCCCACAGCAGCGCCAGCTGGCTGCGGACGGCCGGCACCGGCGTGAAGGCCAACAGCGGGATGGGGCTGCGGTACCGCGCGAGACGGCGCGCTGTGTCCCCGCTCTGGGTGAACGCGACGAGGTAGCGGGCACCCATGGCTCCGCCGACGTTCGCGGCGGCCTCGGCCAGCGCCCCGCCGACCGTGCGTGGACGGGTCCGCAGCGGCGGAATCCGGGAAAGATCAACCTCGACCGTCTCGATGATCCGTGCCATCGTGGAGACCGCCTCGATGGGGTAGTCACCGACGCTGGTCTCCGCCGACAGCATGATCGCGTCGGCACCGTCGAGGACGGCATTGGCGCAGTCGCTGGCCTCGGCACGGGTGGGCCGGGGGGCGTGGACCATCGACTCCAGCACCTGGGTGGCCACGATCACCGGCTTCGCACGCTCGCGCGCCCATGACACGGCGCGTTTCTGGACCAGCGGCACGACCTGCAACGGCATTTCCACGCCGAGGTCACCACGGGCGATCATCAGGCCGTCGAACGCTTCGACGATCTCCTCGAGCTGGTCGACTGCCTGCGGCTTCTCAATCTTGGCGAGGACGGGGAGGCGCACGCCGACCTCGTCCATCACCGCTCGAACCTTTTCGATGTCGGCGGCCGACCGGACAAACGACAGAGCGATCATGTCGGCAGGCAGACCGAGCCCGAAGCGGAGGTCCTCGGTGTCCTTGTCGGTCAACGCGGGCACCCCGAGGGCTGCGCCCGGGATGTTCATCCCCTTGTGATCGCTGACCGGACCACCGATGGAGACCGTGGTGTGGACGTCGGTGCCGACCACGTCGGTGACGTCAAGCACCAGCCGGCCGTCGTCGACGAGGATGTGGTCACCCTTGGTGACGTCGGCGGTCAGCCCTGAGAACGTCGTTCCAACCCGATGCTGATCACCGACGACGTCATCAGTGGTAATCGTGAACTGTTGGCCGGGCAGCAGGGTGACCTGCCCGGACCCGAACTTCCCTAGCCTGATCTTCGGCCCCTGAAGATCGACAAGGATGCCGACACTGCGTCCGGCAGCATCAGCAGCGGCGCGGATGCGCAGGTAGGTCTCGGCATGTTGGTCGTGGGAGCCATGGGAGAGGTTGAGGCGGGCGATGTCCATACCGGCTTCGACCAGCGCCCGGATCATGTCGGGTGAGCTGGTGGCCGGACCGAGTGTACACACAATTTTCGCGCGACGAGACACGGGATAAGCCTAGGAAATGATGCCGGGGGCTTGGACACCGCCCCCACTATCGACTGAACGACACCCGGAACCTTTTACGTCTACAGGAAATAGGACCCAGCCACGCCACAAGCTGCGGTACGTGGTGCGACGGCGTACGGTCGACGTGTCCGCACCGCGGCGCAGCGCGTGGACACCGAACCGGACCAGGGCGTCGGCAAGGGAGCCGAGCGATCCCTACGAAGAGCTCTCCAATGGGTGCACAGACCGGCAGGTCCAGGTAACTTCCCAGGTCACGGTGGGCAGACAGATGAGCGAAAACCCGGCGATCCACCGCCATCCATCCGGCGATGTAGACATCGCCCTCCCCCATGACGACCCCGACGCGACCGCGGTGAACGGTGACGACAGCTCGGATGAGCCGCTTCCCGACAGCGGAAGGGGACGCCCCGCGTAGGCACGCCGGCGAGCCGCGCGTCGACCACGTGACGCCGTTGGTCCCGGGGCAACGGCCCGGACAACACCTGTGAAATGACCCGGATGGTCCCCGGTGAAATCAGGCACACATGTGTGAAAACACCGCCCGACGTGACCGGCACCGCCCGGGCGCGGTTCAGCCGACGGCCGCGGTTTCCTGTTCGCCGCGATTGCCGGCGGTCAGATCCTCGACCGCCGGCGCTGGGGCTTGGCCTTCGAACTGAGTGCGGTACAGCTCCGCGTACAGGCCGCCGCTGGCCAGCAGCTGGGAGTGCCGCCCGCTCTCGACTACCCGTCCACCGTCGATCACCAGAATCCGGTCGGCGTCGCGAACCGTGGACAGGCGATGCGCGATCACCAGTGATGTCCGACCGGCCAGAGCGGTGGCCAGCGCCCGCTGGACCGCCGCCTCGGACTCGCTGTCAAGGTGGGCGGTGGCCTCGTCGAGAACGACGATCGAGGGCTCCTTGAGCAGCAGCCGCGCGATCGCCAGCCGCTGCTTCTCACCGCCGGAGAGCCGGTAGCCACGGTCCCCGACGACCGTGTCGAGGCCGTCAGGCAACGCCCGCACAACGGATGCGATCATGGCAGCCTCCATCGCCGACCACATCTGCTCCTCGCTCGCCTCCGGACGGGCGTAGACGAGATTCGCCCGGATCGTGTCGTGGAACAGATGCGCATCCTGCGTGACAACGCCCACGGCATCGCGCAATGAGCGAAGAGTGACGTCGCGGACGTCATGGCCGCCGACCCGGACCGTCCCGGTACGTGCGTCGTACATCCGGGGCACCAGTTGACTGATCGTCGTCTTGCCTGCGCCGGACGGCCCCACCAGGGCCACCAGCTCACCGGGTGCGATGCGGAACGAGATGTGATGCAGGACGGGTTCAGGTACCCGCCGGTCGAGGATGGCCACCGACTCCAGCGACGCCAGCGACACCTCGTCCGCGGCCGGGTAGCCGAACCCGACGTCGTCGAACTCGACCGTCGCCGACCCGCGGGGCAGGTCGACCGCATCCGGCCGGTCGGCGATGGCCGGGCTCAGGTCGAGCACCTCGAACACCCGCTCGAAGGAGACCAACGCGGTCATCACGTCGACGTTGACGTTCGACAGCTGGGTCAACGGCCCGTAGAGGCGGGACAGGTACGACGTCAGCGCGACGACTGTGCCGACCGCGAGGATGCCCTCGGCCGCGAACCGGCCACCGACTCCGTAGACGATGGCGGTCGCCAGTGACCCGACCATCGTCAACGAGACGAAGAAGATCCGGCCGTACATCGCCTGGGTCACACCGATGTCACGGACCCGGGAGGCCTTGGCGGCAAAACTGTGGTTCTCCGTCGACGGCCGGCCGTAGAGCTTGACCAGCAGTGCCCCCGACACGTTGAACCGTTCGGTCATCGTCGTGTGCATCTCGGCGTTGAGCCCGTAGCCCTCCCGGGTGAGCGCGGCGAGTTTCGGACCGAGCAACCGCGCCGGGATGACGAACACCGGCAGCAGAACCAGCGACACGATGGTGATCTGCCACGACAACGCGATCATCGCCGCAAGGACGAAACCGACGGACACGACGTTCGACAGGACGGCGGACAGCGTCCCGGTGAACGCCGACTGCGCGCCCAGGACGTCGCTGTTCAGCCGCGAGATCAGGGCACCGGTCTGGGCGCGGGTGAAGAAGGCGAGCGGCTGACGTTGGACGTGGTCGAAGACCCGGGCCCGCATGTCGAAAATGAGACCTTCGCCGATGCGAGCCGAGAACCAGCGTTGCGCCAGCGCCAGCAGCGCGTCGACGATGGCGATCGCACCGACCAGCGCCGCGAGCGCCTCCACGACGCCCACCCGCCCGGGAATGATTCCGTCATCGATGATCGATTTGAAGATGAGTGGCGTGGTGGCGCCCAGCGCGGCGTCGATGACGATCAGCACAAGGAAGCCGGCCAGCATCCGGCGGTACGGGCGTGCGAACTCCACGATCCGGCGCAGAGTGCCCGGCCGCAGTTTCTGGTGCGCGATCGAACGGTCACGCTGGAAGGCCCGTGCGCTGATGGGCGGCCCGCCGTCCGCAATTCTCATCAGTCCACCTTGGCGTCGATGTCATCACAACTGCAACACTGTAAGCAGCCTGCAGCTACGGATCATTCCCGCGCCGGCGGCCCGTCATCCCGGCGGCACTGCCTCAGCTGACGTGCGGAGCTGGGCATCCCGTTCGGCACGCAGCTGGGCATCCCGTTCGGCACGGCGCTGGTCTGGTCGGGAGCGCTCGCGGCTGTGCAGCAGCAAGGCCTTGACCTCGACGGCCAGGCCCCGGGGCGGGGCAAGCAGCGCGGCGGCGAGATCCTCCACCGCATCCGCCAGATCGACGGGGGCCGCGACCCGGTCCGCGAGTCCCAACATGTACGCCTGCGTGCCGGATACCGCCCGTCCGGTCACGCAGAGGTCCAGCGCCCGGCCATAGCCGACCAGATCGACCAACGTGTCCGATACCCCGAGCGCCGGAACGCGACCGTGCCGGATCCCGTCCATGGCCAGGTACGCGTCCGCACAGAAGACCCGCAGGTCGCAGGCGAGTGCCAGGCGCAGAGCGCCCACCGCCCACCCGCTGACGACAGCGATGCTGAACAGGTCGGGCCGGGACAACCAGTCGAGCGCGCACTGGCGGTCGCCAACGAAGCCGGGGCTGGCAGGGCTGGCAGGGCTGGCAGGGCAGTCACCGGCCATGCCGGGTCGGTCCCGGCCGCCGGCAGCGGTCGGGTCGACCCGGACATGATCAAACGGTGGCAAACCGCCGATGATCCGAAGAAGCACCAGCCGAATGCTTCCGGGCAGACATCTCCCGATATCGGCTAGCACTCCCACGGCGGGCACGGCGCGCGCGCAGGCGGCGCCGCGATCCTGACGATCGACGGTGACGGTCGCCCGCGAACCCTCGATCGTCAGGGTCAGACCGGCCGCCGCCAGATCGGCGGCGGCCGGTTGCAACATGATCAGACGCTCTTCTTCTTACTGCCGCGGGTTGCGCCGCCCCGGCCTCTCAGAGTTGTTCCGGACTCCGAGAGGATCCGGTGAACGAACCCGTACGAACGACCCGACGACTCAGCGAGGAGGCGGATGCTCTGACCCGCCTCATACTTCTTCCGAAGCTCTGATGCAAGCTTGTCGCGCTCCGCGCCGGTGATCCGGGTTCCTTTCCTAAGCTCGGCCAATGTGGCCCCCTCCGTGATAGATGATCTGCGAACCGATCTTCACTCAGTCGCGGTGAACGCGCCACTCGAAGCGCATGTGATCCATCACACTGTCCTCTTCACGCGCCCGACCAACCCCCGGCTGCGCTCGGCTTTTCCCTTCTTCCCATCACCGGACCACCAACGCCCGACCACGGGACCGATGGCTGTTTCGCCCACCGCAGCAGGAGAATCGGCACATCCACCAACGTCAGCGAAGGCCAGTGTCCCTAATCGCCCCTGTCTGGTCCGACAGTGACTTCGGCGCGTCGCGACGACCATCGCCGAATCCGCGCCGGTGAACATCGTGCACCACCCGAACCCGGCACCGTCGACCTGGCTACGGTGCACATGTGGGCATCGCGGCGGGCATGCAGCCATGAGAGCGCCTTTGCGGCCCGCCGTTCGATCGGGGAGCTCCGATCCGCGGGGATGTCGCAGCCGTCTGCCACGACTACCGTTCACCGGCGCAGACCCGACCGAGTTCGGCGAAATCGCAATCTGGATGGGGGCGCTGATTGCCTGTCTGGGCCTGACCGCGCTCCTGCGCGCCGGCGGAGGCGAAGCCGAACCGCTGCCGACGCTGCTCGCCGGCATACCGTTCACGGCAGACCGGCGCCCGCACATTTCGCCGACGTCCCTTCTCGCCCCGGCAGTCCTGGCCGTGGTCATCGTCGCCGCATGGCGAGACGTTCACATCCGGCTGCGGTGGGGCACGCTGCTCATCACCGCCTACGTGGCGTCGTTGGCATGGACGCTCGCGTTGGCTTCCGTGCACGGCCTGAGCGGCCTTGCCGGACCACTTGGCAACGGGCCGGGCTACCTGTCGGATGTGGCCGCCGCGGACGCCGACCCGGTGGGCTTCCTGCGGAGCTACACCCACCAGGGGGCCCACCAGGGGGCCGCTTCCGGCAGCGGCACCCGGGCACATCCCCCCGGGCTGGTGCTGGTGCTGTGGGCGCTGACACGGCTGGGCATCAGGGCCCCGAGCGCGCTGGGAGTCGTGCTGACGGTCGTGGGCGCGGCCACCGTCCCGCTCGCCGCGATCGCGGTCCGGTCGTTGTGCCACGACCGGGCCGCCCGCCGCTTTGCGCCGGTGCTGGTGCTGGCCCCGTGGGCGGTGTGGATACCGGCGGCGGACGCAGTGACCGCGACCCTGGCCGCCGCCTTCGTCACGCTCGGGGTGATCGGATCCGAACCGGGTAGACACCTGCGGTGGGCAGCGGGATGCGGCCTGGGAATCGGCGTGGCGACGCTCTGCGGCTACGCGGTGCCGTGGCTGGGAATCACGGTAGTGGCGACCTACTTCGTCCGGCGGCGACCACTGCTCAACGTGATCACCGGCGGCTGCGTCCTGCTGCCGCTGTCCGTGGCCGCGTTCCTGGGGTTTTCCTGGCCGGACGGGCTGGCGGTCGCGCACGACCAGGTCGTCCACGCCACCACGCACATCCCCGGTAGCACCGCGGGTGTCCCGGCGTGGGTCGCCCGCGTCCCCCCCGGTCTCGCGGTCGTCCTGGCCGCCTGCGGACCGACGATCATTCGGGCAGCACGGCGGGTCCGGCTCACACCCGGCTGGCCCTTTCTGGTCGGCGCCGTCCCCGCGATCGGCTTCGGGATGGTGACCGGTCTGACCGGCGCCCATCCCGAGCGGTCCTGGCTGCCGTTCTACTGCTGGCTGCTGGTACCCGCGCTGGCACCGAGCCCACGCCCGCAGGGCCCGGGCGACATGACCCAGGCGGGCACCCTTCCGCTGGGCCTGACCACTGTCGGGGCCCTCAGCGCGATTGTCGCCCGGGCCTTCCTGCCCGGGACCCTGTGACTCACCGGCAACGCGCCTGCCGGCCTCCTGGTCAGCCGGTAGCCGGTCAGCCGGTCAGCCGGTTGGTGGACGATGTCCGGCTCCAGGTAGACCCTGCACGCGATCGGCACAGCCGCCCGCAGCGCCGCCTCGGCGCCGTCGATCGCGCGCGCGACAGCGGGCAGGGTCAGCTCGACATCCATACTGATCTTGGCTGCCACGAGGAGTTCATCCGGGCCGAGGTGCAGCGTGCGCAGATGAATGACCCGCGTGACATGCGGCGACCCCGCGAGAGCGCTACGGATGGTGGCGACCATCGCCGGAGTGGCCGCCTCCCCTACCAACATCGCCTGGGTTTCGACCGCCACGACCACTGCCACGGTCAGCAGCAGGATGCCGATCGCCAGCGTGCCCGCCCCGTCCCAGATCGGGTCGCCGGTTGCCAGCGTGAGACCCACGCCGGCAAGGGCGAACACGAGGCCCACCAGCGCGGCAAGGTCCTCCAGAAGCACCACGGGCAGTTCCGGGGCACGGGCGGCGTGGACGAACCCCCACCATGAGGCGTCACCCTTGAGCGGGCGGGCTTCGGCGATCGCGGTGCGCAGGGAGAACCCCTCCAGGACCGTCGCCACGAGCAGGACGACGATCGCCACCGCAGCGCTGTCGAGCTCGTGGGGGTGGCGCAGCTTCGCCACGCCCTCGTGGACCGAGAACAGGCCACCGATGCTGAACAGCACGATCGCGACGAGGAAGCCGGCGATGTAGCGCGAGCGCCCGTAACCGAACGGGTGTTCCTCATCGGCCGGACGGGTGGCGCGCCGCTGACCGAGCAGGAGCAGGACCTGGTTGCCCGAATCCGCGACCGAGTGGATGGACTCGGCCAGCATCGACGACGACTGAGTGATGACAAACGCGACGAACTTCGCCACCGCGATCCCCAGATTGGCCGCCAGCGCGGCCAGAACCGCCTTCGTGCCACCTTCCGCGCTCACACGACCATCCTTGCTCGACGCTCCTGCCCGCTCCTGCTACGACGCTCCTGCTCGCTCCTGCTCGCTCCTGCTCGACGCCCCTGCTCGCTCCTGCTCGACGCCCCTGCTCGCTCCTGCTCGACGCCCCTGCTCGCTCCTGCTCGACGCCCCTGCTCGCTCCTGCTCGACGCCCCTGGACAGCTACACCTGGTGTGGCCGACAGCAGCGGGTTGCGGTTACCCGGTCAGGCGAGAGTGATCAACTCGGCGAGGTCCGCGGACCAGGAGTCCTCGACGCCGTCGGGCAGCATGAGCACCTTGTCCGGGGCCAGCGCCTCGACCGCGCCCGGGTCGTGGGTGACCAGCACCACCGCCCCTCGAAACGTGGCGAGAGCCGCGAGGACCTCGCCACGCGACGCCGGGTCGAGGTTGTTGGTGGGCTCGTCCAGCAGCAACACGTTCGCGGCGCTGCACACGAGCCCGGCCAGTGCCAGCCTGGTTTTCTCCCCGCCCGAGAGCGTGCCCGCCGGCTGGGCGACGGTGTCTCCGCTGAACAGGAAGGCACCCAGGATGCGGCGCAGCTCCACATCGGAGGTGCCCGGCGCGGCGGCGCGCATGTTGTCCAACACCGACTGGTCGGTGTCCAGCGTCTCGTGCTCCTGGGCGTAGTACCCCAGCCGCAGCCCGTGACCATGGTGGACCTCGCCGGTGTCCGGGGACTCGACGCCCGCGAGCATCCGCAACATGGTCGTCTTGCCGGCACCGTTGAGGCCGAGAATCACGACCCGCGCGCCGCGGTCGATGGCCAGGTCGACACCGGCGAAGACCTCCAGGGATCCGTAGGACTTCGACAGGCCGGTGGCGGTCAGCGGGGTCCGGCCGCACGGCGCCGGATCGGGGAACCGGAGCTTGGCGACCCGGTCGGCGACCCGTACGTCGGCGAGACCCGCGGCGAGCCGGTCGGCCCGGCGGTCCATCTGGTGGGCCGCACGGGCCTTGGTGGCCTTCGCGCGCATCTTGTCGGCCTGGGCCTTCAACGCGTCGATCTTCTTCTCGGCGTTGGCCCGCTCCCGGCGGCGGCGGCGTTCGTCGAGATCCCGTTGGGCCAGGTAGGTCTTCCAGTTGACGTTGTAGACGTCGAGGGCCGCGCGGGTGGCGTCGAGGTAGAAGACCTTGTTGACGCAGCGGTCGAGCAGGTCGACGTCGTGGCTGACCACAACCAGCCCGCTGTCGTGGGAGCGTAGGAACTCGCGTAGCCAGGCGATCGAGTCGGCGTCGAGGTGGTTGGTGGGCTCGTCGAGCAGCAGGGTCGCGTCGCTGTCACCGGCGCCGGCGAACAGGATGCGGGCCAGCTCGACCCGGCGGCGCTGGCCACCGGACAGCGTCTCAAGCTGCTGGCCGAGCACCCTGTCCGCAAGGCCCAGCGCGGAGCAGATCCGGGCTGCCTCGGCCTCGGCCGCGTACCCGCCGAGGGTGCCGAAACGCTCCTCCAGGCGACCGTAGCGGCGGATCGCCACGTCCCGTGCGGCATCGTCGACCAGCTCCGCCATTTCCAGCTGGAGCTTCTCCATCTCCCGCACGAGCACGTCGAGGCCGCGGGCGGACAGCACGCGATCACGAGCGGTGTCGGCCGGGTCACCGGCCCGCGGGTCCTGCGGGAGGTAACCGAGGTCACCACGGACGTCGATCTTTCCGGCGAACGGCAGCGTCTCGCGAGCCAGCGTCTTGAGCAGGGTGGTCTTGCCCGCGCCGTTGCGTCCGACCAGCCCGATCCGGTCACCCGGCTGGATGCGGAACGACACCGCCTCGATGAGTGTGCGGGCGCCGGCCCGCAGCTCCAGATCGGACGCGATGATCATAGGTGCACGTGGCCTTCCGGGAAGACGTCAGCAAACGCGGCAGCAGGACGACACGGCCCGCGTCACGGCCCCTCACGAAGCCGTGAACGTCAACGCCGGGAACTTTCAGGGCGACGGACCTGGACGCTGCGAACGTCACCACCGAACCCATACTCACAGAGTAC
The DNA here is from genome assembly GCF_963555865.1 of Protofrankia sp. Cr1. NCBI lineage: Bacteria > Bacillati > Actinomycetota > Actinomycetes > Frankiales > Frankiaceae > Protofrankia > Protofrankia sp. Cr1. The sequence continues at coordinate 5,165 of NZ_CAUVXO010000070.1, read as the reverse complement.
GGATACCCGCGCCCGCGTCGGTGTGCCCCGGTGATCGGCGTCACCGGGTCATGAGAGGGTGGCGCAGGGCTGCGCCGGATTCCAGGTGGCGCGTGCCCCGTGCGCTCCAGTCGGCTGCCGCGGCCGCCGATCTCGACTTTCATTCCAAGGGGGACGTTCACACCATGTCGACGCTGCTGGTGACCGGAGCCGCCGGGTTCATCGGATCGAACTTCGTCCGCTACTGGCGTGAGCGGCACGCTGGCGACCGCCTGGTAGCGCTGGACGCGCTGACCTACGCGGGCTGCCGGGAGAACCTCAGCGACGTGTTGGACGCGATCACCTTCGTACACGGCGACATCCGCGACCGCGAGCTGGTCGAATCGCTGCTGCGTGAGCACCACGTCGACATCGTGGTCAACTTCGCCGCCGAGTCGCACAACAGCCTGGCGATCATTCGCCCGGGTGAGTTCTTCTCCACCAACGTCATCGGTACGCAGACGCTGCTGGAGGCCGCCCGCACGGTCGGGGTGGCGCGCTTTCACCAGATCTCGACGTGTGAGGTCTACGGCGACATGGCCCTCGACGACCCGGGCGCCTTCACCGAGGACTCCCCCTACCTGCCCCGTACGCCGTACAACGCGGCCAAGGCCGGCGGCGACCACGCGGTGCGGGCGTACGGCCTGACCTACGACCTGCCCGTGACCATCACGAACTGCTCGAACAACTACGGGCCGTACCAGTTCCCGGAGAAGGTCATCCCGCTGTTCGTCACCCGGGCGCTGCAGGGGGAAAACCTGCCGCTGTACGCCTCCGTGCGCAACCGGCGGGAATGGCTGCACGTCGCCGACCACTGCGCCGCGATCGACGTGGTTCTCCAACGGGGCCGGGTCGGCGAGACCTACCACGTCGGCAGCGGGGTGGAGGCCGACATCGAGACCATCGCCGACACCATCCTCGGCGAACTGGGCCTGTCCGCGTCGCTCAAGACGATCGTGCCGGACCGGCCGTCGCACGACCGGCGTTACCTGCTCGACTCGTCCAAGCTTCGGGCCGAGCTCGGCTGGGTACCCGAGATCGGCTTCGCCGACGGGATGAAGGAGACCGTGGCCTGGTACCGCGACAACGAGTCGTGGTGGCGCCCGCTCATCGGCCGCTCCCCCGTCTCCGAGACCGCCTGGCGCTGAGACCGCCTGGCGCGGAGACCG
>NZ_CAUVXO010000070.1:0-3584 GCF_963555865.1 Protofrankia sp. Cr1 | reverse complement strand
GGCTCGCGCGCAGCATTGTCACGTTCGGCATCCTTGTGAATACCTTTGTATTATTTGTTTGATATCCAGATTTAACCCAAATTTAACACTTGGTACGACTGCTTTAATCTAATATTCAGTGCACACCAGCGGTTATTACGTTTTTCCGACCAAGAACGCCGACCCGAAGCAAGCCTTTCGCGTCTCAATTCACCATGGCACCCAGGGATGACATCTGGCGATCACGCGGATGCCGTTGTATACAATCAAGAATTCCGACTGCCCCGGCACGTGAATCCGACGATGTGACGACCCGACAACCTGAGTCGTTCTTCATGTCACGCGATACAACCGAGATCCATCTACCAGCGCCGGAAAACGATTCAACGAGATCCCGCAAAGGATGATCGTTATGGCTTCTGGAAACGCCCGCCTCGGTATGTGGATGATCGGCGCACGGGGTTCCGTCGCCACCACCACCATGGTTGGCATGGCTGCTATACGTGCCGGGTTGACCTCGCCGGTCGGGTGCGTCACCGAGCTTTCGGACTTCCGTCCAGCGGCGCTCGCGCGCTTTGACGACCTGGTGTTCGGCGGCCATGACATCGGCACCGTCCCATTAGTGAAACGCGCCGAGCAGCTCGCGCTGGCCGGCGTCGTGCCCGTGCATCTCCTCGACCATGTCAAGGACGAGCTGGCTGCGGCCGACAAAGAGATCAAGCCTGGTGTCACGGACCTTCCGTCCGGGCGGACCCAGGCCGAGGCTGCTGCGGGGCTGGTGGCCGATCTGGTTTCGTTCCGACAACGACACCGGCTGGCACGCGTGGTAGTCGTCAATGTCGCGTCCACCGAGCCGACGCCCCCGGAATCAGCAGCCCATGCATCCCTGAGCCGTCTTCGGGAGGCGATGTCGTCGGCTGGATCGGTCGTTCCGACGAGTTCGCTCTACGCTTATGCGGCATTCACCGCGGGCTGTTCATACATCAACTTCACGCCGTCCGCAGGCGCTGGGCTGCCAGCCCTCGACGAGCTTTCCCGCGCCTGCGCCGTCCCCTACGCCGGTAACGACGGTAAAACCGGGGAAACTCTGGTCAAGTCCGCGCTCGCACCGATGTTCGCGCACCGCGCGTTACCGGTGCGTTCGTGGAGCGGAACGAACCTGCTGGGCGGCGGAGACGGCGCCACGCTGGCCGAACCGGCCCGAGCGCACAGCAAGACCAGATCGAAGTCGCGTGTCCTCGAATCCGTTCTCGGCCATCCGGTCGAGGGAATCGTCCACATCGACAACGTACCGGAACTCGGCGAATGGAAGACCGCCTGGGACCACATCCTGTTCGAAGGTTTTCTCGGTGTCCGGATGACGCTCCAGTTCACCTGGCAGGGCTGTGACTCGACGCTGGCCGCACCACTGGTGTTGGACCTCGTCCGTCTCCTCGGCCGGGCCCACGAGACGGGGCATGTCGGCCCCCAGGGTCAACTCGCGTTCTTCTTCAAGGATCCGGTTGCTACCGACGAGCACCGGCTGGTCATGCAGTACGAGGCACTCCGCTCCTGGGCGCGGTCACTGGGACCGCACCGATGACCGCGGTTGCGCATCTGGCGGCCCTGGTCGAGCTGGTGCGAGCGCCCGCCGCACTGACCGTCCCCGGGGACACCATCGCCGGCGCGGCGATCGTGGGCCGGCGGTTGGACCCGGCGAGCGTGGGTCTCGCCGCTGCCTCCATCTGCCTGTACTGGGGCGGAATGGCACTGAACGACATGGCGGACCGCGATGTCGACGCCGTGGAACGGCCACACCGGCCGATCCCATCGGGCCGCGTGACCCCGCGGACCGCTTTCGCACTGGCCACCGGCCTGACCGCAGCCGGGATCGGTATCGCGGGCCTGGCCGGTGGGCCCCCGGCGCTCATCGTCGCGGTTCCCCTGGCCGCCACGGTGTGGGCCTACGATCTTGCCCTCAAGTCCACCCCGCTCGGTCCCGCCGCGATGGCCACCGCCCGAGCCCTCGACGTCATGCTCGGCGCAGGTCCACACCAAAGCCGCCGTTGCCTCCCCGCAGCGCTCGTCGTCGCCGGCCACACCTACGTGGTCACCGAGTTGAGTCGACGGGAGGTACAGGGCAGCGGCAAGGCGCTACCGAAGGTCACCCTGGGCGCGACCACGCTGGTCATCGTGGCAACCTCGGCCGTCACCCGCCGTCGGGGTACCCGGCGCCACCAGATCGCCGGCATGGGCCTGCTGGGTGCCTACGCCGGGACCTTCGGCGCGGCTCAGGCCGCTGTCGTACGCGACCCGGGCGCGCGCCACGTCCAGCAGGCGGTCGGCGCGGGGATCCTCGGGCTGGTTCCACTCCAGGCTGCGATCACAGCATGCAGCGGCAGGCTTCGGGCGGCCGGCGCGCTGGCCCTGCTCTTCCCGGTAGCCCGGACCCTGGCCAGACGGGTGTCACCGACATGAATGGCCCGCTGCGCTTCGGCTACGGCACCAACGGCTTTGCCGACCACCCCATCGACGATGTCATCGCCGTGCTGGCCGGCATGGGCTACGACGGGATCGCACTCACGCTTGATCATCAGCATCTCGACCCGTTCGACGCCGACCTCGCCCGCCAGGTGCGGCGTGTCGGTGCCCGGCTCGCCGCGGCCGATCTCGCCGTCGTGATCGAAACGGGCGCCCGGTACCTGCTCGACCCCTGGCACAAGCACAGCCCCACCCTCACATCTCCCGACGGCCGGGAACGGCGACTGGACCTGCTGCGGCGGGCGGTCGGTGTCGGAGCGGATCTCGGCGCCGAAGCGGTGTCGTTCTGGAGTGGAACGGTGCCGGCCGGGGTCCCCACGCCCTGGCCTGGGAGCTGCTGGTTGACGGCTGTGCCAGCGTGGTCGCGGCGGCCGAGCAGGCAGGGGTCCAGCTCGGATTCGAACCCGAACCGGGAATGATGATCGAGGATCTCGCCGGCTACGAGCGCCTGCGAAACGCCCTCGGCGCGCCTGCTGCCTTCGGCCTCACCCTCGACATCGGCCACTGTCGGTGCCTGGAGCCCGCGTCTGTGCCCGAGTGCATCCTGAGCTCCGCGGACCGGCTGGTCAACGTGCAGATCGAGGACATGCGCCGAGGTGTCCACGAGCACCTGGAGTTCGGCTCGGGCGAGATCGATTTTCCCCCGGTCCTGGATGCCCTGACCAAGATCGGTTACAGCGGGCTGGTATCGGTCGAGCTGCCCCGGCACAGCCATGCCGCGCCGCTGGTGGCCCGGCGTTCCCTGGCCTTCCTGCGGCAGGCGTGTACGCCGGGGCCACAAGTCCGCCCGGAAATGATCCATCCACGGTGAGCCTGGGATGTGACATCACATGACAGCTGGCGACAGCGCAACTGGCGAGCGGGCAACTGACGAGCGGACGACCGGCGACGGGGGGCTGTCCGTCGACGGACTTGCCTCGACGCTCGCGCCCAGGCTCACCGGTGCCGGACATGCGTGGCTGACCAACGCGGTCAGCGCCGTCGGCGGTTCCGCCGCCACGATTGACCAGCTCTTCCCGGCGGTGCGTCGGCACTGCGGCCACGGCCCGCTGCTCGCGTCCACCGGCCCGGCCCCCGGCCCTGGG
>NZ_CAUVXO010000069.1:2332-16633 GCF_963555865.1 Protofrankia sp. Cr1 | reverse complement strand
GTCCGCAGCAGCGCAGGAACGCGGAGTACTCGATGAGATATTGGTGCGAGAGGGCATGGTAGGTGTCGAGCGCCGCAGAGTGCGACGCGCCGACCTGATGGCGGGCCACTTTCGGGGCCACGCTGTGGGCCTCGATGACGACCAGCCCGAATCTGCCGACGTGCCGCCGCCAGCGCCGAAGGTGGGCCACGAGGTCCGATTCGACCTCGCGCGCACTCAGCGGGCTCCCGTCGGGCGCGAGATGGACGCCGGCGGACCAGCCCGGGACCTCGTCGCACGGATCCACGCCCAGGTAGGTGCGGTCGTGGTCGAGGAACGATCTGACGTGCAGCCCGTCGTCGATCGCGAGGCCGTGCTCGGCCAGCCGCGTGCGCACGGCGTCGGGGTCGGTGACGTCGCCGATCAGCAGCAGCGGGTCGGGCACGCCCGCAGCGCTCAGCACATCGCGGGCTCGGTCGAGGGCCACGGGGCTGGCGTCGATGCCGACGTACCGGATGCCGTTCCCGAGGACGGCGTGCAGATGGGCGAGCCAGGTTCCGTCTCCGCAGCCCATGTCGGCGACGAAGGACGGGCGGGGTGTGCGGCGGAATATCTCCTGGATGATCGGGTCTGTGTCCGTGAAGTACCGCCGGTGTGCTGCTGAGCTGGCCTCTACGTTGATTCGTCGTTGGCAGTGCCATTCGTCGTCGCCGGGTGTGACCACCAGTTCCCCGCGGAACAGCCGTTGCAGCCGGCTTAGCATGGGCAGATACGAGCCGACGAGGCCGCAGTGGCCGGAAAAGGCAAGACAGGCCTGCCCCAGTTCGGTCCAGCCGCCGCCGCGATCGAGCCACCCGAGGAGGCCGAACAAGCGCGCGAAGTCGCCGGTCGGCCGGTGCAGGCTTGCGGTGCCCCGCAGGGTGAGGATCGCCGGCACGGCAAGGGTCGCGTCGAGGTAAGTCGTGAACGGGTCGGCCGGGTCGGCGTCAGCCCGCCATTGCTCGTGATCACGAAGCAGGGCGATGAAGGCCGCCGAGGTGGCGCCGTCCCAGGGAGTGGTCCAGCAGTCGGGAGCGTTGTCGTCGAAGTGAGCGAGGAACGCCCCGCCCGCGACGAGCCGCGCACGGAGCCGCAGCGCCTCCAGGCCCCGCTCGGTCCAGGCCGGGGCGGGGTCGGATTCGATCCAGCCGGCTGCCGCCAGGCAGTGCCAGGCAGCAGCCAGGTAACCGGTGCCGGGCAGGACACCGGTGTCGTATGGCTTCCCGTCCAGGAGCGCGAGCGCATCGAACGCGGAGACGGCCGCGGCGAGCAGTACCCCGTCCTGAAAGAGGAACGCGGTACGACGCGCCTCGGCGTGCCAGTCCGTCGCCTCCGTCGTGGCGACACCCACCGCCGAGCAGTACTGCGGCATAACGAATCTCCTCGGTGAGGTAGGGCGAAGGGCGACCGCTATTCGGCGAGCGAACCCGATCGTGGGCGGGTTGCGCCGAGTTCATGGGGAAGGCCGAAAGTGATCGACTCATCGGCGGTTCGGACGGATTCGACTCAATCCCAGCCGCGTGCCGCGAGGAAGTCGAGGTCGGCGTGGGGGCGATGTGTTTGACGGCCAGTTGCCGGTTTTGGGTGGCGTAGCAGATGTCCGCGCTCGGCGGGCACTGAAGGTGGGGGAAAGCGTTCGGCGAGGACCTCGATAGTCTCGTCCACGGAGCATTTAGAATTTCCCGTCGACCACATCCCTTCCGGCCGCCCACTCGCCGGCGCGGTATGTCAGCTAACGCCACGAAGCTCGCTGCCCCCTCCCGAGCCGGTGTGTTCATCGTCGAGGGCGGCGGAGGACTTACTATCGGCAGCGCACATGCTCCGCGCCATAGATCACAAGATCGTTCCCGTTTCGGTGGTCGCGATACCGGACCCACGAACAACGTTCACGAGACCACACGGTGTGGACAAGTTTCGAGGGTGCGGACGATGTACCGCACGAAAGTGCGGACGATGGCGCGGGCCAACATTTACGGCTCTTCGCAGTTGGGCGGGAGTGGCAGTCGTCTGATCACGCGGTGTGCGGGTGGGTGGTGACGCGGGGTAGCCAGCCTGGGCGGGTCGAGCGGGAGGCGATGGAGCGGGCCCGGCGCAACTGGTTGGCAACGTTGCGCAGGCCGAACGCCACCCTGTAAATCAACGTCGTCAGGCGGTTGACCCCTTCGGCGGCCGCGTTCGTGATCCCCAGGAGAACAGCGTTCGCGATCTCGTTGCGCCAGCTGTCGATCGTCTCGGCGAGGGTGACGAGCTCGGCGATGTCCTTGCCGAACGTCGCGCAGTAGTCGAAGAACCGGTGCAGGGCCCGGTCGACGTCGGTGCGGCTGGTTGCCAGGCCGGTGCGCGAGGGCGCGAGCGCGAGCAGCTCAAACAGGAGGCTCCTCGCCTTCCAGGCCACCCGAATCTCGTGAGCGGCCTCGGCGTCGGTCTCCGCCAGGGCGGTGAGGGTGTCAAGGATCCTGCGGCGGCCGCGCATCCGGTGGGTGTGGCGTCGGCGCACGTCATCGAGCATGTTGGTCGCGAGCTGGGCCACCTGAAAAAGATCCACAAGGAGCGTCGCCGCCGGGAGAGCGGCGCGCACAGCGGACCGGTAGACCGGTGACATGTCGATCGTGACGGCCTGGATCGCGGCACGCCAAGCCTCGGACTGGGCGAGGATCCAGGCGACGACGGGCGCGTTCGCGCGCCCCTCGGCGGCACCGAGTAGGCCGTGTCCGCCGATCGAGTCGATGAACACGGTGTTCCAGCAGTCGGCGTCGGTGATCCAGTGGCCGCTGGTCGTGTCCGTATGGAACCGTCGCGAGCCCCGCCGCTGGTCGTCGATCCCCAGCACCTTCACTTCCGGCAGCGGTCCGACCACCGAACGCAGCTGGCTGAGGGTCTCCTCATCCGACGCCGCCTCACCAGCGAGCTCGCCGCCGCCGGCCACGGCCACCTGAGCCTGATCGGTCTCCCCGGCATCGACCTGCTCAGCGTCGGCTGTCGGTGCCGGGCCGGTGACCACGATCCCCGCCTGCTCGGCGAGCCGGATGAACCCGCCGTGCGCGGTCGACCAGCTCACACTGCCCCAGTCAGCGACCGACGAGACCGCGACGACCCCGTCCCCGATCAGATGGCCCATCGTGTCCAGCCCGGCCAACGACACCCGCCCTCCGCGCGCCGCCAGCGACACGTCCTCGACGAAGGTGCCCCGCCGCTCGCAGTTCCCGTTCCCGCAGGTCATCCGCCGCTTGTCCCAGGTCACCCGCAGCGGCGCCACGACGACGTGCTTCACCGTGTGCTCGTCGCGGGCATGCACCCGCTCGGACTCGACACCGCAGCCCGGGCAGCGGCACACCGTCCCCGGCGCGCTGACCACCTGCACCGTCCTCGACCCGTCGGCCTCACGCTCGACCGCGACGACCTCGAACCCGCCCAGACCCGGCAACCCGGCCAGCACGGAACCCGTACCCTCAACCACGACGCACCCATCTCCCGGCGATCACGATCCTTCGACAAGACGCGATCTTTCCGGACAGGCGGGTGTGTCCCCCTTCCTGGCCCAGACTGGTCACGCTCCGTCGCATCAGGCTGATCGCGGAACGTCATCGGTCACGTGCGACTCCCGCTCAACCGTGTAGAGCCACATTTACCCTGCGCCAGAGCTCCCCCCGGCCGACAATGTGCTCCACGACGTGCACGGCGTCGGCGTCGACTTCAGCCGGCCGTACAGCTTTCGGTTCTCATCCGGATGAAGCCGGCCCGGCTCGGAGCACGTCTGCGATGCCGCAGGCGATGCGCGAGGGGCCCTCGATGCCCGGGCGACGGCGCGGGCTGAGAGGTGATCGCAATGCGCCCGCCGGGCGCGAGTCGCCGCCGTAGTTCTTCGAGCCGCTGGACCGGCGCCGCGCAGCGCGAGGGGGAGTCGACGGTGAAAGTCGCGTCGAAGGGCCATTGAGGGTGGGCAGCAAGGAACTCGCTGGTGAAGCAGTCCGTCACCGTGACTGGGCGCTATCGCGGTATGGCGCGGGCGCGGAGGTGGGGGCGTTCGCCTTGGTGGCCGAACAGGACAAGTACCTCGACCGGGGTGGGATCGGCGCTGTCGAACCAGTGCGGCACGCGGCAGTCGAACTCGGCCTCCTCACCCTCGGTCAGCACCAGGTCTTGGTCGCCGAGAAGCAGCCGGAGGCGGCCGTGGAGCACGTACATCCGTTCGTAGCCCTCGTGGACCTTCTGCTCGGCGGTGCGGCGTCCGGCCGGAATGATTACCTTGTGCGCCTGTAGGCCGCCGGCGCGGCGGGTCAGCGGGATGAACGTCATGCCGTTGCGCAGCACCGGGCGCAGGTGGATGCGCCGGTCGCCGGTCGGCGGCGCGCCGATGAGCTCGTCGATCTGCACGCCGTACGTCTGGGCGAGCGGCAGCAGGTGCTCGAGCGTGGGGCGGCGGCGACCGGCCTCCAGCCGTGACAGTGTGGACACCGAGATGCCTGTCGCGGTCGCCACCTCGACGAGGGTCGTCTCGCGTTGCTTGCGGATCGCGCGCAGCCGGGGCCCGACTGCGGCCAGTACCTCATCCGTGTTTGCCATTCCGCCAAATTTAGTTGGTCCTCCTGTCGACGGGACCGATTCTGTCGCCATGACACAGAATTTCGATGTCGCGGTGCTCGGCGGCGGTGCCGCCGGGCTGAGCGGCGCGGTGGCATTGGGCCGGGCCCGCCGTTCGGTGGTCGTGGTCGACACAGGATCGCCGCGCAACGCGCCCGCCGACAACATGCACGGATTCTTGTCCCGCGACGGGATCAGTCCGCTCGATTTCGTCGAGATCGGGCGTGCGGAGGTCAAGCGCTACGGCGGGCTTGTGCTGCCGGCGACGGCTGTCTCGGCGCACCGTACCGACGGCGTGTTCGAGGTGAGCCTGGACGACGGCCAATCCATCACGGCGCGGCGGTTGCTGGTGACCACCGGCCTTGCCGACGAGCTGCCCGATGTCCCCGGGGTGGCGGAGCGCTGGGGCCGCGACGTGGTGCACTGCCCGCACTGCCACGGCTGGGAGCTGCGCGACCAGCCCGTCGGCGTGCTCGCCACTCACACGGAGTGGGCCGTGCGTCAGGCGCTGATGTTCCGGCAGCTGACACCCGAGGTGACCTTCTTCCAGCACACCGCCCCGGCAATGACGGAGAAGCAGGTGGCCCAGCTGACCGCCTGGGGCATCGACGTGGTCAACGAGCCCGTGGAATCGCTGGAGGTGGTCGACGACCGAATCACCGGCCTGCGGCTGACCGACGAGACGGTCGTGCCCTGCTCGGCGGTGATCGTCGGGCCGCAGCTGGTGGCCAACTCCGGCGTGCTCGTCGGCCTTGGCCTCAAGCCGACCACGCATCCGATGGGCGTCGGGGAGTCGATCGCGGCCGACCCGACGGGACTGACGGAGGTACCCGGGGTCTGGGTCGCCGGCAACGTCACCGACGTCATGGCGCAGATGATGAGCTCGGCAACCGGCGGGGCGGCTGCCGCCGCCGCGATCAACGCCGACCTGATCGCCGAGGACACCCGGCTCACCGTCCGCATGCTGTCGCAGGACTACTGGGAGGAGCGGTACGGGTCGGAGAAACAGACCTGGAGCGGCAAACCCAATCCGCAGCTGGTCGCCACCGCCGCCGACCTCCCACCCGGCACGGCGCTGGACGTCGGCACCGGCGAAGGCGCGGACTCGATCTGGCTCGCCTCGCGCGGATGGAAGGTCACCGGGGTCGACATGGCACAGGCCGCCCTGGACCGCGCCGCCCAGCACGCCGCCGACGCCGATGTGGACGTCACCTGGCGGCAGGCCGACATCACGACGTGGGATCCCACCCCCGCGCAGTTCGACCTGGTGTCGATGCAGTACGTGCATCTGCCCCGGCAGGTGCGCGACGCCCTGTGCCGTCGCCTAGCCGCGGCCGTCCGCCCGGCCGGAACACTTCTCATCGTCGGCCACCACCCGGCCGACCTGACGGTGACGACGCTACGGCGCCCGCGCCTTCCCCACCTGATGCCCACGGCCGAAGAGATCGCCACCGTCCTGGACCCGTCCGCCTGGGACATCACCACCTCGGCCCCAGAGCGCCCGGCCACCGACCCGCACGGACAGCGGATCACGCTTACCGACGCGGTGCTGCGCGCGGTACGAGAAGCAGTCGACCGACCGCAATGACGACGGTCACCAACCGTGCAACGGAAGGCGAGCGGAATTGATGGGCAAGGAGACCGTAGAGCAGATTGACACACTCGTGATCGGGGGCGGCCAGGCGGGGCTGGCCACGAGCTACTGGCTGACCAAGGCCGGAGTGGACCACCTCGTCGTGGATCGGCGGGATCGACTCGGCGGGGGCTGGCTCGATCGATGGGACGAGTTCTGCCTGGTCCTGCCGAACTTCACGCTCCTGCTGCCGGGGATGCCGTACGACGGCGACGACCCGGACGGCTTCATGGTGCGCGACGACGTGGTGAAGTATTTGTCGCGGTACGCATCGCTCATCAACGCCCCGGTCCGGCTAGGCACCAACGTGACCCGGCTGGCCGCCACGGACGGGGGCCTCGTCGCGCACGCGGACGGTACAACCTTTCAGACGCGCAACGTCGTTCTGGCGACCGGACCGTACCCGCGACCAAAGATCCCGGCCGCGTCCGAGAAGATCTCTGGGCACATCCAGCAGCTGCACTCCAGCGACTACCGCAGGCCCGGGCAGCTGACCGACGGCGCCGTGCTCGTGGTCGGCGCCAGCCAATCCGGAGCGCAGATCGCCGAGGAGTTGCACCGAGCGGGCCGCGAGGTCCACCTGGCGGTCTCGAAGTGCTCCTCTGCTCCCCGCCGTTACCGGGGCCGCGACCTCGGCTGGTGGCTGCTCCAGGTGTTCCAGAACGGCGCGAAGGTGGGCGTGGAAATGAAGCTCCCGTCGCTGGCCGCGCGGTTCGCCGGCAACCCGATCGTGTCCGGCCAGGGCGGCGGCCACAGCATCGATCTGCGGCAGTTCGCCCGGGATGGCATTCGCCTGTACGGCCGGCTGGAGTCGGCGGACGGCACGACGGTGCGTTTCAGCGACGACCTCGTCGACCGGCTGGTGTTCGCCGAGACTCAGTTCGACAACCAGGTCCGGCGGATGATCGAGGCCTACATCGCGGCGGCCGGGATCGACGCGCAGCCCGACGACCGTCCCCCGCGCAGCGACTCGCCCGCCCCGGCCACCAGCACAGAGCTCGACCTAGCCGCCGCCGACATCGGTTCCGTTGTGTGGGCGACCGGGTACCGGCTCGACTTCAGCTGGGTGGACCTGCCGGTGTTCGACGAATGGGAGTACCCGCGGCACACCTGGGGGGTCACCACCCACCCTGGGCTGTACGCGGTCGGGCTGCCCTGGCTGCACTCCACGGGGTCGTCGGTGTTCGCCGGAGTCGGCGCTGACGCCGAGCACGTCGTCGAGCACCTCGTCGGCCGGCGCGAGCCCTGACTGTCGGCCGCGGGAAACACGACGCTGGGGGTCTCGCTGCGCGGTGTGCAGCCCGACGACCAGTTCCGTGAGATCGGCTCGGCCCTAGACTCCCGGCGGGCCGAGCTGGTCCGCGCCGGCGCAGGTCCCGTGTACGGCATGGACCCTTCCAGCGTAATGCTCCGAGAGGCGTCCGCGCCCCATGACCATGTCAATGCCTCAACAGGTCGCCTCAACAGGTCGCCTCAACACGTCCTTTGTTCTGCCATCGAGGTTCAAGTGAGGAGCGCGGTGATGCACAACCCACCAGAGTTCGCGGACCCCCGCCGTTGGAAAGCGCTCGTTGCGATATGCATGGCGCAGTTCATGCTGATGCTGGACATCACCGCGATCAACGTCGCCCTCCCCGCCATCCACACTGACCTGAACCTGAGCCGTGTCGCCTTTACCTGGGCGGTCAGCATCTACGTGCTGTTCCTCGGCGGGCTGCTGATGCTTGGCGGCCGACTCGCCGACATCTTCGGCGCGCGTTCGATGATCCTGATCGGCCTGCTGGTGTTCACTCTTGCCTCGCTGACCAGCGGCCTGGCGCAAAACGCAGACATGCTGCTCGGTGGCCGCGTCTGTCAAGGCATCGGGGCCGCGCTGATGTCCCCGGCCGCGCTGCGGACCCTCACCAGCATGTTCCAGGGCGAGGAACGCAACAGGGCGCTGGGCGTGTGGTCCGGCCTCGGCGGCATCGGCTTCACCGTAGGGCTGCTCGCCGGCGGACTCCTCACCAGCGGCCCTGGCTGGCGCTGGGTCTTTTTCGTCAACATCCCGATCGGAGTCGGTCTGCTGGTCATCCTGCCGGCCCTCGTCCCAGAGCGCCGGATAGAGGACGCCGACCGGCGCGTCGACGTGCTGGGCGCGGTGACCGTCACCGCCGCCACCGGCTCGCTGCTCTACGGCGTGATCAACGCCGGCAACCACGGCTGGGCAGATCTCGGCACGCTGGTGCCCATTGCGGCCGCCGCCGTCCTGTACGGGGTGTTCGCGCTCGTCGAACGCATCGTGCGGAACCCCTTGATGAGCCCGGGCATGCTGCTGCGCCGTCCGGTCGCGACCGGCGCCTTTCTTATGTTCACCGCGGCCGGCGTGACCGGCGGAGACATCTTCATCACTTCGCAGTATCTGCAGCACCTTCACGGCTACAGCGCGCAGGCGACCGGCCTGTTCTTCCTGCCCGCGGCTCTGGCCAGCGTGCTTGGTGCCATCACGGGTGGCCGCCTGGTCGGCATCATCGGCACCCGCGCCGTCGCCTTCACCGGCCTGGCCCTGGTCGCCATCGGCAACGGACTTTTCAGCGGCCTGTTGTCGGCGCACGGCAACGTCTTCGCCCAAGCCCTTCCCGGCGTCTTCTTGTTCGCACTAGGCGGCACCATGGTGTTCGTCGCCGCGACGACCACTGGCCTCGCTGGAGTCGCTCAGCACGAGGCTGGGTTGGTATCGGCCGTCATCTACACCTTCAACCCAACCGGTTCCGCCGTCTTTGTCGGGGCGGGCTCAACCGTCGCCGCCGCGGGTCTCGCCAGCACACCCTCGATCGGGGGGTTCACCGACGCCTACACAATGTTCGCCGCCGTCGCCGCCGTGGCCGCCGCGGCCTCGATTGTCCTCGCACCGTCCGGAAAGCCGCAGAAGACCGGCGTCCCGCTCGCGGACCAGGTCCGGGTCTCGTCGTCCCACCCATGACGAGCGGGCGAGACCGACGGCCGCCGGCCCAGCTCGCCGACCTCGCCCGAGGACGCTGGCACGCCATCCGTCCGGGGCGAGGGAGCAGGTCATGGCTTTGGGTGCAAGTCATGCCCTCGGCCGTCGCTGGATACGCGAAAGCCCGCGCTGCAGCCGCCAGATGACGGCGCGCATGTCGACGCCGGCTGCGATGAGCTCAGTCGCGGAGTAATGCGGTAGCTGGTCAAGGTGCATGTTCCAGCCGAGACCTGCGCACATTCGAACATAACGCTCCGTGACCGCGTCAGACTCTGACGCGGTTCCGCCGTCCGGCGAAAGCGAGAAAACGTAGGCGTCCGGGTGCCGCTCGATGCCGAGGATGGCGGCTTGTGCAGTGCAATGGGCCAGATAGGCGCGCAGCAGAGCGATCGTCTGTGCGTCGAGCACGATGCGGCGCTGCCGGTCGACCCCGGTGCCTTCCTCCCAGATGCGGCCGCCGGCCTGAGCGATGCTGGACCGGATGGTGAGCACACCGGTGTCGAAGTCAACATCACCCCAGCGCAGGACGCACAACTCGCCGCGTCGGGCGCCGACGGTCATGGCGAGCCAGACGAACATGCCCCAGCCGGGGTCATTCGATGCTTCCATGACGATCGTCGCGGCCTGGGGCTGCGTAGGGGGTGACGGGCTTGCCGCGGACTGGCTGGGGGTCGACATAGAGGAAATGTAAGCAACGCTTCGCTCCGCGGGTAGCTCCATAAGTGTGGAGCTCCGCGCGCCGTGGTGCGCACTTTCGTGCGGTACATCGTCCACACCTCGAGGGCTTGTGCACCCTGGGTATTTTCGCGAAATTATCCTCACGGCGATCCAAGAATAACTGAAACGAGGCAATCTTCATGGTGCTGCGGAACGAGCCGGAGGTACGGATAACGGACGGCCCCGTGGCCACAGTGCCGGCCACCGACGTCATTGTGCTCCCCGGAGCTACGTCGGCCCAAGGGATCGCCAAGGGGGCAGGCCATACCTTCTACTGCGGCGATCTGTTCCTCGGCAATATCTTCCGGGGAGACCTCATTCGCGGAACTGCCGAGCTGTTCATCGACGTCCCGGATGGTCGGCTGGCCATGGGCATGTGGGCCGATCTTCGGCACGGGTGGCTGTTCGTCGCTGGTGCTCTCGGCTGGGCGTACGTGTACGACATCCAGACTGGTGCGACCGTCGCCACCTACCAGCTCGGCAAAATCGATGATCTGAGATTGACGGTGGTCAACAAAGTCTTCGTCAACCGGCAGGGCGCCTACTTCAGCGACTCGTCAAGCGCCGTCCTTTACTTCGTGCCGATCAGCCCGACCGGGGAGCTCGGGTTGGCCAGGACCGTCCAAGTCACCGGCCCGGCGGCCGACATCAGCGGCGAGTTCAATCTGAACGGGATCGTCGCACCCGACGCCGGGGAGCCACTGATCATGTCGCACACGGCCAACGGCAAGCTCTACACCGTTGACCCGGCAACCGGTGTAAGCCGGACGATCGAAGGTGTCGACGTGCCCAAGGCGGACGGCCTCGTGCTGGACGGCCAGCAACTGTGGGTGGTGCAGAACCGGGTCAATCAGGTGTCACGAATCCGGCTGAGCCGCGACCTAAGGTCCGGGACGGTCGAAGGTGTCATCACACACGACGCCTTCCAGTTTCCGGCGACCGCCATCGGCTTCGATAACCATTTGGCGGTCGTCAACGCCAAGTCCGACACGGCCGACACCGGCTACCCGCCAACCGCTAACGAGTATGAGGTCGTTATCGTCGATCGGTGACTGACGAGATCCAGGTCCCGGGGAAATACGGTCACGGACCGCGATTCGCAAAAGCCTGGGCCATGCTCCGGGACCCAAAATCGCACCGAAGATCGACCGGATTGTTTTGATCTTGTCGATGCCGTCTCTTAAATTGCGGTATTGCCATGCGCGGTGCAGCCGGACCTGGTAATGGTCGGGACCGGCTGCGTTCTTGCCGGACTCGAAGCATCCCTCGACGCCCCAGCGGCGGCCGGCGACCGTGACTAGGGCGAGCGGGGCCGGCAGCGTAGGGAAACCGCCGCAGACCTCGTCACCCACGACCAGTGCAACACCTGGGGATGGGCCTCATGGAAGCGGCGAATCATAGCCAGCGCGAGATCCGGCTTCGTCGTGAAGGCGAAGGCAGCGGTACCGCTGTACTGACGTTGAACTCCCGCGGATCGGTGGCCTTGTGACGGGCGCGCCGTTATGCCGTGCCCTCGCGGACAGCTCCTTGTCGATGGGAGCGAGTCCGGTCGGGCGCGGCATAACGCCTCGGTTGGTCAGAGCTGGTCGAGGAAGACCTGTAGCTTGTCGGTCCTTATCCTCCTACGCCGTCTTCACCGACGCGATGAGCAACTCGACCTCCTCCATCGAGTTGTACACACCGAACGACGCGCGTACGGACCCGATGATCCCGAGGCTGTCGATAAAGGGAGATGCGCAATGTACGCCGGTGCGGGTGGCGATGCCGAAGCTGTTCAGATGGCTGCCGACGTCATGCGGATTCATGCCATCCACGTTGAAGGAGATGATCCCGCCCCGCGGCACCTGAGCGCCGTACACGGTGATGCCGCCCAGGGCACGCAACCCCTCGGCCGCGCGCACAGCCAGCGCCGCATCATGCTTACCGACCTCGTCCCGGCCAAGGTCGTCGAGGTAGTCCATCGCCGCTACGATGCCCACCATGCCGGCGATATTGGGGGAGCCCGCCTCAAATCGCAGCGGCGGCACGGAAACGAGCGGGCCATCATACGAGGCGATCGGCGCCATGCCGCCGCCGAGAAGCAACGGCTCCGTCCGCTCGAAGTGCTCGGCCTTGCCGTACAGCACTCCGGTACCGTGCGGACCGTACATCTTGTGCGCCGAGAAGCAGTAGAAGTCGGCGTCGATGTCCCGCACGTCCACGCTCCGGTGCGCAACGGCCTGGGCGCCATCCACGACCACGAAGATGCCGTGACCGTGTGCCTCCGCGACGATCTCGCGTACGGGGTTCACGGTGCCCTGGACGTTGGAGACGTGTGCAACCGCAATCAGCCGCGTCCGTTCGGTGATCTTCGCACGGAAGGAGTCCAGGGAGAGCTCGCCGTGCTCGTCGACGGTCGCGACCTTCAGAGTGGCCCCGGTCCGCTCGCAGAGCCGTCGCCACGGGAGCAGGTTGGAGTGGTGCTCGAGCCCGCTGATCAGGACCTCGTCGCCGTCCGACACAACCTGGGTTCCGAAACCCTGCGCCACCAGGTTCACCGACTCGGTCGCGCTCTTGGTGAACACGATTTCACGTGCCTCGGCGGCGTTCAGAAAGGCACGGACGCGCTCACGTGACCGCATGAACCGATCCGTCGCCCGCATACCGAGCGTGTGGACACCACGTCCGACATTGCTGTTGTCATTACAGTAGTAGTTGTACATGGCGTCCAACACGTGACGCGGTATCTGCGTCGTTGCGGCGTTGTCCAGGTATACGGGCGGCTTGCCGTCAAGATCCGTCACGAGGATCGGGAAGTCGGCCCGTACGTCGCGAGCGAGCCCGGACAAGGTAGTCTGCTCAGGTGTCATCCGTGCACCTAACTAAGAGATAAAAAGGCATCCCTGGACGTCCGAGAAATTGGCGCATATTTTATGGAAGGAGGGCCCCGGTTTCGCGATGTGAGGTAGCACGGAGAACTCGGTTCGGGTACCCGCCTGCCGGGTTCGCGCAAGTTAGGTTTATTCTCACCGTGCCATGGCAACTATATTACTCCCGTTTTGGATGGTCGCGATGCCGGGCCTACGAAGAAACGTTCGCGAAATCGCACCGGTGTGGACAAGCCTCGAGCGTGCGGACGAAAGTGCGGACGATGGTGCGCCAACGTTCGCCCGATCGTTCGGTGGTGACCAACGCCAACCCACCCCTGCCATCTCG
The DNA here is from genome assembly GCF_963555865.1 of Protofrankia sp. Cr1. NCBI lineage: Bacteria > Bacillati > Actinomycetota > Actinomycetes > Frankiales > Frankiaceae > Protofrankia > Protofrankia sp. Cr1. Next base: position 3,509 of record NZ_CAUVXO010000069.1, on the reverse strand, counting down.
CGCATGACCCCTCCCGCGATCACGGCAGGCTGATAGCGCGTCCTTCCATCTTTGGGTTGATCCTGTTCGATACACCTCCGTTCAATCTTGTCATCCCGAGGTTGACAAGCCAGCGCTTCCAGGTCATGATCGTGTCATGGATGAGCCGGTGACACTCGATGGTTTGGTCAACCACGTGACCAGGCTTCACCCTGAGGGTGATGCACTCGCGCACCTCTCCGAGGCGGTAGGCGTGTCCGAGCAGATGGGCGACGTCGCCGATCAGATGGTCGGACATTTTGTGGACGCGGCGCGTAAGTCAGGCATGACCTGGGCCGAGATCGGTAGGTCCATGGGGGTGTCCAGGCAGGCCGCCCAGAAGCGTTTTATTCCCAGGTCTGCGGCTACGGGCGAGCTTGACGCAGCGGCCTACGACCGGTTCTCTCCCCGCGCACGGGCGGTCATCGCCGCGAGCCAAGAGGAGGCGCGCGCTGCCGGGCACGACTACCTTGGTACCGAGCACATTGTCCTCGGCTTGCTGAGCCAGCCGGAGGGACTGGCGGGGAAGTTCCTGTCTGAGAAAACGACGCCGGAACAGTTGCGCGCGGCGATGAGCGAGGTTCTCGGCCCACGGCGTGAAAACGTGCCCGAGTATATCCCCTACACTTCGCGAGGCAAGAGGTCTATCGAACTCAGCGTGCAGGAGGCACAGCAGCTCGGTCACGATTACGTGGGCACGGAACACCTCCTGCTCGGAGTACTTGCCGACCAACATGGAGTCGGCACGCAGGTCCTTCTTCGTCTGGGCGTCGACCAGACCGGCACAAAGGAATGGCTGGCCGCCCAGTGACATCTGGCGCTGTGAGGCCGGCACGATGCGCCTACCGTCCCAGGGCCCCGGCAAAGTCTTCGCTTTTCGAGTTAACAGTCCATGATCGTCTGAAGTGGGCGTTCGGGTCGGCGGGCGTGGTGGCGTAGTCCCTGGGCGATGTTGGTGGTGCCTTTCAGTCGTCGGAGGCTGATGGCGAGGTTGCGGAGCGAGGCCATGGTGTGGGGGCCGTTTCCGGTGCGGGTCTGGCTGTGGTCCTCGGCGAAGGTGACCTCGCGGACCCAGTGGAGCTGGTGTCCGGTAGCTCCGGCGCATTGCTGCGCCGGAGCCCCGTCAGAACCGTGCTTGCCACTCGTCGCGGCACACGGC
>NZ_CAUVXO010000069.1:0-1753 GCF_963555865.1 Protofrankia sp. Cr1 | reverse complement strand
CCGTGTAGGTCATCACCCTGCCGACGGCGGCGTACCATTTCTCCCACTGGTTGGGGGAGTCCGGTGGATTGCCGACGAACAGCAGCGGCAGACCGCACAGCGGGCAGCTCCCCTCCTGGGCGCGCAAGGCGCGCAGGAGGGATTTCGCCAGCTGGGGTGGCTTTCGTCTGCGCCGCCGGTCGGCCCAGTAGAGGGCGAGGTCAGGATCATCGAGTGAGTTCCTGCCGGGTACTGGGGCATGGCGGACGATAGGCGTCCAGGCGTACCGGTGCATGTAGGCGCCGCTCGTTCGGTCGCCGAAGACCCACCGGTCGTTCCTGTCCGGATTGAACGGGCCGAAATAGCGGTTGACGAGCCACTTCCATGGTTTGCCCGGGTGCCTGTGGCGTAGCCATTTGTAGATCAGCTGCCAAAGGTGATCATCCAGGCGTTGGTACGCCTCCTTTGATGCTCCACTACGGAAGTAGTTCGCCTGGCCCCGGATCCGGGGATTCATGACCTGGATCACGGCGGCCGCGTTGGTGCCGCGCAGGGAGCGCAGCGTATCCGCGTTCCCCCGCCTGATCCTGGCAAGAGCCTCTTTGCTGGGCCTGGTGAGTACCTTCGTGCCACCGCCCTTAGGGTGGTAGCGGCGGATAGTCAACGACAGGAAGTCGAACCCGTCATCGACATGGCGGATCGTGGTCTTGCACGCCGACCACAAACATGATCAGCGCGGTCATCGCAGCATCAACGCGGGGATCGGGCTGAAGGTGCCGGCCGACGTGATCCGCGCTAAGTGCGCGCCCTACCTCCACCACGGCACACCGATCCGGCGCACCGAACGCATCGTCGATACCGATTTCAGTATCGTCGCGCAGTTCCAGGCCGAGTTCCGGGGTGTCGCGGAGTACTACCGGCTGGCGTTCAACCGTCATCGGCTCAGTCGGTTGACGTACGTCATGGAGCGGTCGCTGACCAAGACCCTGGCCCGCAAGTACCGGATCAGGGTCGCGCAGGTCTACCGCCGCTACCGTACTGTTCTGGCCACCGAGCACGGTCCACGCCGTGGCCTGCAGGTCACCGTGGACCGTGAGGGCGGACGGCCCTCGCTGGTAGCGCATTGGGGTGGCATCAGCCTGGCGCGGGACACCACACCACGACCCCTCAACGACGACCCCCCACGCATGTGGAGCAATCGCCGCTCAGAGCTCGTGCAACGACTCCTGGCCGACGCCTGCGAACTATGCGGATCCACCGGGCAGGTCGAGGTGCACCACATCCGTGCCCTCAAAGACCTCAACCCCAGGGGGCGGCAACATCAACCCGAATGGGTCACGCGGATGGCGTCTCGCCACCGCAAGACCCTTGGTCGTCTGCCGCGTCTGCCATGAAGGCATCCATGCTGGACGTCCCACACGGCGACCACGATGAGCACTGGAGAGCCGGCTGCCACGGAAATCGGGCATGGCCGGTTCGGAGGGGGGCCGTCGAAAAAGGACCAGGAAACTGGCACCTCGTCGGCGGTCTACCCTACGTCACGCCGGGATTCTGCGGGAGCCCGGAGGTGCAATTCCCCCGGGCCACCCGACCGGCCTTTTTCGCGAGCCAGTAGAAGTGAAGTTCGAGTTCATCGACGCACACGCTCCGAAGAAGGCCGCCCCGGCCGACGGCATCTCCCGTTTCCCCGTCGTGTACATGTGTGACAACCTCGGCGTTTCCCGGCAGGGTTACTACGCGTGGAAGAAACGAGGCTCGTCGCAACACGACAAAA
>NZ_CAUVXO010000068.1:6605-16902 GCF_963555865.1 Protofrankia sp. Cr1 | reverse complement strand
GGCCGACACGTCGCATCGGGGTCCGGCTGGCGACGTACTCCGCTACGCCCAAACCCTCGAGGCCGGGCGCCGTCATCGGGGTCACGATGAACCCCGGCGAGATGGCGTTGACCCGGACGCCCCGGTCGGCCCACTCGCAGCCAAGTTGGTACGTCAGGTTGAGCAGAGCGCCCTTGGCGGCGGTGTAGCCGATGACGCTGAGCTCGTTGGCCCCACTGGCGAGGATCGAGCAGATATTGATGATCGAGCCGGACCCTGCCGCCAGCATGTGCCGGCCGGCGTCTCTGGCAAGCAGGTAGGCGCCGACCATGTCGACGTCGACGATACGGCGGAAGGTTTCCAGGTCGAAGTTCTCCGCAGGCAGGCCCCGAAGATCGGAGATCCCGGCGTTGTTCACCAGAACGTCGATGCGGCCGTAGCTCTCGATCGCCCTGGATACAATCCGCGCCACGTCCTCCTCCTTCGAGACGTCTGCGACCACGGCGGTGGCCTTGACGCCCTTGTGCGTGCAAGCGTCGGCAACCGCTTGGAGGAGTTCGCCGCTGCGGGCGGCGAGGACAAGGTCGGCGCCCGCATCAGCGAGGGCCAGGGCCATGACTTCGCCGAGGCCATAGCTGGCCCCGGTCAGCACGACGACTTTGCCCCGGATGTCAAAAAGGCTGGACATGGATTCCTTCTGTTCTCTTCGGTGCCAGGTTTCCAACAAAGCGGACGACGACGGGATCGAGGTCCCGCCATGGCGCGAGATACAACGCCGTGAAACGGCCCTACCCGGCGAACCGGCGAACCAGGCTGCCGTCAGCCATCGCCGCAGCCCGGTCGCGGGCGACATCGATCCAGCCGGGATGGGTGATGATCCAGAACCGCTCGGACCGCACGGCGTCGACGACCATGGCCGCGACCGCGGTCGGGGCAATGCCCTGCTCACCAAGGAGGCGGGTGGAGCTGGCCGCGAACCGCTCCGCGACAGCGCCGGTTGATTCGGGGACATTCGCGGGCCGGTTCCGCTCGGCGCGGACGATATTGGTGTTCACAGCGCCGGGGCAGAGCACGCTCGCGTTCACACCCGTCCCCTCACATTCGACGCGCAGGGTCTCAGTGATCGCGACTACGCCGAACTTGGCGACGTTGTACGGGCCGATGCCGGGGTTGGCCTGGAGTCCGGCGGTCGAGGCGGTGTTGATCACGTGTCCACGCCCCTGGCGCTTCATGAGCGGCACGAAGGCGCGGATGCCATAGATGACACTCCAGAGGTCCACGTCGACCACCCACCGCCACGTCGCGAGCGGGATGTCCTCGATCAGTCCGGCGGTGACGACGCCTGCATTGTTGTGCAGGACATCGACAGTGCCGTAGTGATCGACAGCCTGGTCGCGAAGGCCGGAGACGGACTCGGCGGATGAGACATCGGTGACGACGCCCAGGACGTCATGCCCGTCACCGCGCAGTTCGGTTACAGCGTCATCGAGGGCGGCGGCCTCGATGTCTGCCAGCACGACGCGCATGCCCTCCTGCGCGAACGCCGAAGCGACGGCTCGGCCGATGCCGCTGGCCGCACCGGTTACGACAGCGACTCCTCCGCTGAGCTGCTCCATCGTGTTGTCCTCCCATATTCGCGGCGGGTACGGGTTGGCTCGCCTGGACGCTTGTCAACAGATCGCGCTCAGTGATCGGCCGCTGGATCGCTGCGCGGCGGGACCAGCGCCTGGCAGTCCGCAGCAACATGATCCCAGTCCAGGTAGAGACGGACGCTGTGGGCGGCGCCGTCGGCGTCGAGCGTGGCAACCAGCGTCCCTCTGGTCTGTGTCGTGGCATTGCCGAGAGTGAACAGCACCGCAACAACAGCCCCGTCCCCGATGACCCGGCTCACCTCGATCCGGCATCGGGAGAGGACGGCGGAGAACCGCTCGACGACGTCCAGGACTGGCCCGCGCCCGCTGATCTCGGTATGACCGACGTGAGTGGCGACTGGGTCAGCGCAAAGGTAGCGGCTGGCGGCCGCGGCTGGGTCAGCGCTGAATGCGGCTACCGCCTCACTGACCAGACGGTCATACCAGTCTGTGCCGCCACGCCATCGGCGGTCGTCGGGTGGAACGGTTCCCCGGCTGGCCGTCGAGTCGGCGCGACGGTGGGCCCAGTCGAACCACCCGACCTCGTCGACGACCTGACGGACTGCCTGTCCGGCGGCCGGCTCGCCCACCCGCCACCACAGGGCTGCCTGGGCGTACTCGCCGGTCGTCGGGCCCACCACGGTTGTCTCCAGGAACGCCTCCGGCGGATCCACGAGGACGCGGACGAGCTCGTGGCGGTGTTCGGGGACCATCGTGGCGAGCCGCTCTTCGAGCCGGTGGAGCATGTCGATGCCGTCGACCACGGTGGTCCTCGCCATCGACTCCATGTGGATCGACGGGGCGTAGGTCTCGTCGGCCATCTGGTGCGGATCGACCGCCCACAAGTCGGCGAAGCGGATCGCCAGACTCAGGATCTCGGCCCGCTCCCGCCCAGGGTCCGCCCGTTCGCCGGGGATCGGCGCCGTTGCGCCGCTCATGTGCCCGTCTCGACATCACGGGCCTGTCCAGCAGGCAGGAGCGAAGCGCCAACAGGTGCGAACTGGTCCAGCGTTGCATCGAGCAGTGCCCGCTGTTCGATGTCCAGCATCAGTGAGCCAAACCCCATCGGGGCCACCTCCAGCGGTCCGAGACGTCGAATAGCCATCCGCACCTCCTCAGAAATTTCCCGGCAGCGACGGGAGCGCGGTGAAGCTCCCGTCTGGCAGCCCGCCCCGGTAGGTGGCGGTGAAGCGGCGCTCGGCGAACAGCCAGGCACCCTCCTGCCGGGTGTAACGGTCCTGGTAGCAGCCGATCACCAAGCCATTGACCCCGTCACGGCGGCCCACCTCGAACACCGTCCATGAACCCACAGCGCCGTCGCCCTCCTCGCGGGCGCGACCGTGGCCCACCATCTGCAGCACCGACTCGAAGCTCGCCATGGCCGCCCGCCAGAACGCCACCACCTCGTCGCGGCCACGCAGCACGCGGTCCGGACCGAGCTGCCACGTGCACTCCTCCGCCCACGTTTCCTCCCAGGCGGCGGCGTCGTTCGCATTGACGGCATCGGAGTAGCGGGCGACGACGTCGGCGATCGCGATGCGGTCCGCGGCATCCATGCTGCTCCCCTTCCTCACGACCGGGAGGTCGACGGCCACTACTGTCGGTAACCGCTACTGTCGGTAACCAGCCAATGGATGATCATCCGTCACCAGTCCGGGACGGCACAAGTCCGGCGACGTCCTCGGTGCGGATCGGCGTGGGCTCTGCGACCTCGGGCAGAGGATCGTCGCTGCGCCCGAGGGCGCGGCTCTGGACCAGCCGCTGGCGGTACATGGCGAAGGAGACGGCGCCGACCAGGGCTACCCCGTTGAACATTTCGGCGAGCCATTGCACCCCGGTGATGAGCTGCAGGCCCTTCACGCCGACCGCCAACACGTAGATGGCCAGCATCGTGCCCCACAGGTTGAAGCGACCCGGCTTGATCTGGGTCGAGCCGAGGAAGACTGCGGCGAAGGCGGGCAGGAGCAGGCCGACGCCGAAGGTGAGTGATGGGCCTGTCTGCGACCCATAGAACACGCCGGCGATGCCGCACACCGTGGCCGAGGCAATCATGGAGAACCACGTGTAGCGCCCCACGCTCACGCCGGCCAGGCGCGCCGCCTCCGGATTGCCGCCGCTGGCGTAGAGGTACCGGCCGGCGGGAGTGTGGTCCAGTGCCCACCACACGATCAGGGCCAGGACGAGCAGGTACAGGACGATGATCTGGAACCCTGCCACGCTGAGCCGAGTGAGGTTCGTCCACGACGTCGTCGTCGGCGGCGTGGGCTGGCTCTGCCCGGACACGATGTCCTGCACGGCGGTGATGATGCTTCCCATGCCGAGCGTGGCGATGAAGGAGTTGACCCGGAGGCGGACGATGACGAAGCCGTTGATGACGCCGATCACCACGCAGGCAGCGATGGCAACGGCGATGGCCGGCCACATACTCCACCCTTGGTCTGTCTGCAGCCACACGCAGATGATGGTGGAGAAGTTGATCGTGGCTCCGACCGAGAGGTCGTAGGCACCTGCCGTGAGCGGGATGAGGACGGCGATCGCGAGCATTGCCGTGACGGCCTGCTGCGAGGCGACGGACTGGACCGTGGCAGCCGTCAAAAACAGGTGCGGCGTCCAGATCCCGAACACGATGACGAACAGGGCCAGCAGGTACAGCCCGCTGAAGCTGTTGAAGCCGAGGTTGATCCTCGGCACGGTAACCCGCGAACTCATAAGCTGACGACCTCCTGCTCGCCGAGGCACGCGTGGGAGATGTTGGCAGTGGTGACGGACGACCGGTGAAGCTCGGCGACGACCCGACCGGTGCGCAGCACCAGCACCCGGTGACAAAGGGCGACCAGTTCCTCAAGGTCGGAGGAGCTGACGAGGATGGTGGACCCGCCGGCGGCGGCGGCCAGGAGCTGGCGGTGCAGCTCGCCCTTGGCGCCTACGTCCACGCCCTGGGTCGGCTCGTCAAGCATGAATACCTTGGGGTGGAGCCGGAGCCACTTGGCGAAAAGCACCTTCTGCTGGTTGCCTCCGCTGAAGTTGGCCAGCGGTCGCTCCGTCGCCCCCGCGGGACGCACGCTCAGCCGCTCGAACCATCGGCGGGCCTCGGCTCGCTCTTCCCCGCGCCGCAGCAACAGGCCGCGCCAGAACTGCCGCAGGTCGGAAATGCTCAGGTTCTCCCGGGCCGACAGGTCCATCATCGCCCCGCTGACCTTGCGGTCGGGCGGCAGGTAGGCCAGGCCGGCGGCGATAGCAGCCCGCGGGTCGTATGGCGGCAGCGGGCGGCCGCTCGCCTCGACGATCCCGGCCAGGCGGGGCAGGGCGCCGAAGACCGTGCCCAGCAGGCTCTCGCGTCCCGACCCGGTGATCCCGGCGAAGCCGATGATCTCGCCCGGCCGGGCGTCGAAGGTCACGCCCCGCACCCCCGAGCCCCGCAGGCCCCGCACGCTGAGGGCGGGGACGACGCCGTCGGTGCCGCGCGGCTCGGGGGTGGGCAGCTCACCCAGCTCGTCACCCACCAGCAGAGTGATGAGCCGCCGCTTGTCAAGCGACGACACGGGCACCGTTGTGACCAGGTGGCCGTCGCGGAGGACGGTGACGTTGTCGGCGACCTGGAAGATCTCGTCCAGCCGGTGGCTGACGTAGAGCACGGCTACGCCGTGCGCCGCGACCCGGCGCACCATGTCGAGCAGCTGGTGCACCTCGTTCTCCGGAAGCGTCGCCGTCGGCTCGTCGAGGACGAGCAGCTTGACCTGGTGGTCGTCCTCACCCTCCAGCGCCCGGGCCACGGCGACGCCCGTGCGCTGGGCGAGCGACAGCGCGGCGACCGGTGTGCGGGGGTCGACCTGGACGCCGACGCGGCGAAGCAGCGCCGTCGCCCGCCGCCGCGTGTCCGCTTCCCTGATCGTCCCGAACCTGCACGCGAACCCGCTGTTCAGGTACAGATTGTCGACCACGGACAGCTGCAGGACGAGCCCGAGGTCCTGGTGCACGAAGCGAGCGCCCATCTCGTGAGCCGCATGGGCGGACCCGAAGGGCAGTGGCAACCCGTCGATCTCGACCTCGCCGCCGGGGTCAGGGCGATGGTAACCGGCGAGGATCTTGATGACCGTCGACTTGCCCGAGCCGTTCTCGCCCACGAGGGCGTGCACCTCACCGGGCTCGATGTCCAGATCGAAATCCGAGAGGGCGACCGTCCCCGCGAAGGACTTGGTGAGGCCGCGAACCCGAAGGACGGGGCGAGGCGCCGTCGCCCCGCCCTCGTCCGGCGCCGGGCTCAGGCCCCACGTGCCAAAGCTTCTCCATCTGTGCTGCGTAGTCTGCGGGCTCGTCGTAGGACTCGGACACGGCGAAGTTCTCGTCCTTCACGAGCAACTGGAGAGGCAGCAAGCCCTCGCTGGCAGGGATGGGCGTGCCCTCCAGGTGGCGCAGGACGGCGTCCACCATGGCCCACGCGCTGTAGTTGAGGGCTACGCCCGTGAAGGCCGTCACCGTCCCTGCCTTGATGTCGGTCTCGTTGGTGACGTCGGCCCCCCCGCCAATGATTTTGACGTTCAGGTGCGCCGCCGCGAGCGCCGCGGGGAGGCCGTCCACCCACGGCCCGTTGTCGGTGACCAGCCAGGTGACCTCCGGGTGGCGCTGCAGTGCTGAGACGATAGCCGCCGTCGAGCCGCCGCTGGTCACCTCACTGATGGTGCCCGTGAGCTGCGTGACCGAGCAGCCGGAACAGGACGCCTGCACGTCGGCCCGGAATGCCTGGTCGAAGGCGCCGAGGATCGGGAAGTCCGGCACCTGGAACTGGAGGATCTTGCCCTTCCCATCAGAGTTGACGATGAAGTAGTCGGCCAGCACCTTGGCGGTGGTCTGCACGCTCTCTTCGTTGTCGATGTTGGCGATGATGGTGCTGGTGATCGCCTGTGGCCCGACATGGCCGACCACGATAGGCACGCCGGCCTTCTCGTAGGCAGGCACCTCCGACTGCCACGCGATCCCGGGGATGCCCGTCAGTCCCACAGCGACCGGGTTGTATTGCAGCGCCTGTTCCATACCCGCGATGAGCGTCGCCGGATTTGCCGACTTGTACGGGATCACCTTCAGGTCCCAGCCGATCGCGGCTGTCGCGGCGGCAAACGCCTTGGACAACTGCGTGCACTGCGCGACGTCGCACTGCAGGAACACGAAGGTCTTGCCCTTAGCCGGAGCCTGCTTGAGCGGCGTGGAGATCGGAATGGTGGTGGGTGCCTGCTTGTACTTGGCCACGACCGCGGATAGCGCAGCTAAGTCGGTTGCGCCGCTCGACGTGCTGGTGCCGGAGCTGGCGGTCGTGCCGCTGCCCGTTGAAGCCGACTCGGTACCGCCGCAGGCCGCCAGGAACGTGGCGGCGGCGAGGACCAAGGTGCCAGCGGTAATCGCCCGTGGCCACGTGGATTTTTTCAGCATGACGATGGAGGCTCCCATCTAAGGTAACAGCACGGCGCCAGCCGGCTGGCCAGGATATGATTGATCAGTCAGTTGCTGGTGCGCTGACTGCTGTCGAGAATGAAGATGAGGTGCCGGTGCGTCGAGATCGCCGGTCAGTCGCGGATGGTCTCGCCAGCTACCGGGAAAAGGAACGCCGTGGTATTCCAGGTGACGCCGGCAGCAAGCAGCGCGGCCGCACTGTCCGCGCCGCCCACAACCTCGCCCGCGATGACCGCGACCGCAGGCCCGCCGTCGAACTCGTTGAGCGAGCCCCTGGCCATTCCGTCGTCGCGGCCGTCGATCGCGAGCTGGCCGCCCTCACGCGGCAAGGCGCGAGCGATGTCTCGCATCGCGCCGGTCTCCCAGGCGACCCTGCACCCGAGCACTGCCATGTGCGCCTCCGTCGTCGGCAATCAGGCGTCAGTGTGACGCAGGCTACACAAGTAATCAACCAGTCAATTTAAACTCGTGATCGAAGCGCCCCGTCCGGCTCGGCTCGGAAGCTTGTCCTTGACTAGCGGCCGATGCTGGTAACATACTGACTGGTTACACTGCGAGAGGCTGAAGGCGCCGGCTGCCGGGCCAGGGGCTGTCCCGCCGCCAACGTGCCGCTTGTCAGCCGGACGAGGCGGCTCCGGGTCGCGCTGTTCGTCGTCCCGGCTGGGCGTGGTCGAAGTCCGGCAAATTCGTACTGTCGTCAGCGGGGCTCGGCGACCGACAGAAAGAGGGCTTGAAGCTTGCCAAGGTCCAAGGCGCCGAGACTGGGGCGGCCGCCGGCATCCAACGCAGCTGAGACCCGCCAGCGGATCATCACTACGGCCGCGGAGATGTTCGCCATAAACGGCTACGGGAGGACGACCAACAAGGACGTGGCCATACGGGCGGGCATCACCACGGGTGCGCTCTACTACTACTTCGACTCCAAACTGGCCATGTACCTGACCGTGTACTGGGAGCTGGCGGCGCTGGTCAACGAGCGCCTCAACAGCGCGATGCACGAGGAGAGCACCTTCTCCGGCAAGTTCCGGGCCGTTATGGAGGCCGTGTACCAGATGAATCGCGAGGATCCTTCTATTGCGCGGTTCCTCGGTACGGTGCGCGTCGACCGCATGCGCCATGAGGAACTGCGGTCGGCCATCCCGCACAGCCCAGGAGAGGGCGCCAACCTCGTAGCGCCGATGGTCGACGCCGGAATCGAGTTCGGCGAGATCGACCCGGAACGCCGCGAGGTCATCGAGGCGGTGATGCGCACCATCTTCGTGGGCCTGACCGACGTCTCCGCGCAGATGGCGGATCCGCAGTACCACCGGCGGGCCATCGACGGGCTCGAGGCCCTCTTCGCCGGGGACCTCGTGCGCCATCCGCGCCGGGCGGCGCCTCGCCGGGCCGGGTGAGCGCGCCACCTCGGCCCGGCGGCGTCAGGACGCAGGCGGGGATTCCACCCGATTACTGGTGTACCGGGGTCCGCCGATCCAGACGCACAGCTGAGGGTCCGCATCGCGGAGTTCTCCGCCGACCCAGCGGCCGTCGACGCTGAAGTGGCCGACCCGGCCGTCCTTGGTGGTTACCCGCACCAGGCCGCCGTCGGGCTCATAGAGAGCGCCCGTGAACGGGTGGTGGATGCCTTCGCTCACCTGCTCCTCACTCCCCGATCCACTCGGTCAAGGTGCGGTGCAACCAGCGGACCTTGGACTCCTGATATTCACTCAGCAGCACGCCAGACCGAAGTGTGGTCTCCAGCCCGAGCTGGACGTTGGCCATGTTGAACGTGTCCTGGTCGAACACCTTACCGAGCGATGAGAGCCTCGGCTCGGCGCTCCATGGCTCGTCCGCGGCGAGCCAGCGCACGGGCGACGGAGGCGGACGCTGTCCGCGAAAGGGTGACAGCAGCAGCACCTCCATGAGGCAGCTGCGGTGGTCGTCGCCGTTGGGCCGGAAGCGGTAGACGATGCGGTTGAACGCCCCCCAGGGATGGAAGTTGGGGAACACCGTGTAGTCAATGCTGTCCATCATCTCGGCGTCCGACATGCGGTCGACCTGGTCACCGGCGAGCGGGCGCCACCGCGTCCGGGCCAGCTCGGCGGCGACCGCCCGCATGCGCTCACCTGGCCGCAGCGTGATCGGGCTGGTCTCCCCGTCGCGGACGTCGAGCATCGAGCGCAGCATCTCCTCCTCGCTCGGGACCCAGGTGAGATGCGGGCTGGTAACACCGCCGGGGGTGATGGCCCGGGCGAAGTTGTCCCAGACGTCGACCTGTGTGAGCAGGTCGCCCTGCCAGGGGAGGATCTGCGGATGGGTGCCCGCGACGTGGTAGGCCTCGCAGAAGGCTTCCTGGGCGACCTTCCAGTTGGCCTGGATGACCTTGGCCACGTGCACCTCGACGTAGGCCGAGCCCAGGTCCCAGTCAGCGAAGTGGGCGATGATCCCGCCGAGGAACTCCTCCAGCGGTCCGGCGCCGGGGTCGGGGTTGAGGAACACGAATCCCGCCCAGCTATCCACCCGGACCTGCGGGAGGGTGAGGTCACGGTCCGGCAGCTGGGGGAAGTCCCAGCCGGCCGGCACGTCGGCGAGGTTCCCGTCGAGTCGCCAGGCGAAGCCGTGGAAGGGGCAGCGCAAAAGGCCGTCGCAGTGGCCGTCGTAATCCCTCAGTCGCCTACCACGGTGCAGGCACGCGTTGACGTAGCCCCGGATGGTGCCGTCCGCCTGACGGACCAGCAGGTACGAGCGGCCGGCAATGTCGTACACGACGACGTCGCCGGGCTCGGGGAGGTGCTCCTCCCGACAGGCGAACTGCCACACCCTGGACCACAGCCGCTCTTTCTCACGTTCGTGATAGGCCCGCGAGGTGTAGCGCCGGACGGGGATGTCCTCGGTGCCGAGGCAGGAGTTGTGCTGCAGGCGGAGGACGGCGGGCACCTCATGGGTGTCCTCGTCGAGGAGGCGCTGGTACGGGCCCGACAGCGCCGCCACCTTCTGCTCGGCTTGCGCAAGCTCCGTCACGACAGGTCCTCGATCAAGGCGGTGGGAGTCCCGAGCGCGCTGCGGGCTGCCGCATCCGCGCCGGCGTGGAAGATACGGAAACAGGACAGAACCCACTGGATGAGCACGACTCGTGGGACGCGATCGTCTCGGTCCTGCGGATGCAGCAGCTCGACGGTGCCAGCAATCAGGATCACAGCTCCCCTCTATGCACTTCTGTGCGCTCCCCAATACTAATTGATCGAGCGATTGTTTACTAGGAG
>NZ_CAUVXO010000068.1:0-6024 GCF_963555865.1 Protofrankia sp. Cr1 | reverse complement strand
CGGTCGCGGCTCGGGCGGCGCGCTGACCGCGACATGTTTGCGGGCTGCCTACGGTGCCGTTTCTGCGGCACCGTAGGCAGCCCGCAGGTCACGTTTGTTGAGTTTGCCCATCGCGGTGCGCGGCAGGTCGGGCACGAACCTCACCGCACGTGGGCACTTGTAATGAGTCAGCCGGTCCCGGCACCAGGCGACGATGTCCTCGCCCGCGAGCGCGGGATCCCTGGGCACCACGAGCGCCAGCAGCGCCTCGCCAAGATCGGGAGCGGGCACGCCGATGACCGCCACGTCCTGCACGCCCGGGTGCGCCGCCAACACTGCTTCGGCCTCAGCCGGGTAGATGTTGACCCCGCCAGACACCACGAGGTCAGACGCCCGGTCGGTCAGGTAGAGGTACCCGTCCGCGTCGAGAAGACCGATCTCGCCCATGACGAAGTACCCGTCGCCGACGAAGCTGGCCGCCGTCTTGTCCGGGTCATGCAGGTACCGCGGACCGCCGTCGCGCCCGTTGCGCACGCACACCAGGCCCTCGGCGCCAATCGGAAGCTCCTGGCCGTAGCTGTCTCGGATACTGACCTCGAACGGCGGCACCGCCCGGCCGACCGAACCTGGATGCGCGAGCCAGTCCGTCGAATCGATCGCCGTGACGGTACCGATCTCGGTAGAGCCGTAGGCTTCCACGACAACCGGGCCCATCCACTCGATCATCGCGCGCTTGACATCGGCCGGACATGGCGCTCCGGTGTGCGCGATCTGGCGCATGCTGCTGACATCGTGTCGGGTGCGCAGGTCGGCGGGCAGCGCCAGTAGCCGGGAGAAATGGGTCGGCACCATGGTCGAACTCGCGATCCGGTACCGGTCGATGGCCCCCAGCGCCGCAGCCGCGTCAAACCGCGGCAGCACAACCATCGGCGTGCCCCCCGCCAGGCAGCGCAGCCCGTGCAGCGGCCCGGTGTGGTGCAATGGCCCCGCGACCAGGTGCGGCCCGAGCTGAGCGACCGCGCTGGCGGCGATGTTCGCCACGTGCTCGGCAACGGTCGCGCCGCCGGCAAACATCGCAAGAGCCTGTTCAGCCGCTTTGGGTACTCCGGAGGTACCGGAGGTGTACATGAGCGCCCGCCGTGGCGGCAGGTCGGCAGGCGGCTCGTGCCGCGGGGCGGCGGCGGCGAACTCGGCAAGCGAGTCGACTACTACCGCTGCGGGGGCACCTGCCTGCCTGGCCACGGCCGCGGACTCCGGGCTGGCGAGGATCAGCCTGGCCGCGCTGTCGCGCAGGACGTGACCAGCCTCAGCCGGGCGGAGCTGCCAGTTCACCGGCACCGCCGACGCGCCGGCGTAGATCACGGCCAGGTGTGCGATCGCCGTCTGCGCGCTGTTCTGCGCAAGGATCGCGACCCGCCGGTCCGGGCCGAGGTCCACGCCGAGCAGCGCGTGGACTACGCGGTTCAGCCAGTCGTTGAGTTCGGCCCAGGTCAGGTTCTCAGTGCCATCCGTTAGCGCCCAGCCGGCCGGATCCGCGCCAGCGCGGTCGGCTATCCCTGCGACCATGCCGTCAGGTCCCGGCGAGGCGGGCGACGACCGGCGCGAAGTCTTCGAGCACCCGTGCGCCGACGGTGACATAGCTGATGCCGTAGCGTTCCCGCCGGGCCACGAGCCGCTCGCATATCTCGTCCACCGACCCCGCGAGGACGTGCGGGTGGTCGGCTAGCGTCTCGGGGGGCAGACCGAGCGCGCCCGACAGGTGCGCCTGCGCCTTCGGGGGGTCGACCCCGACCATGGTGAAATACGCGGCGATCTCAAGTTCCAGCCGCTCGAACCGGTCACCGGCGCCCTCCCGGACCCAGCCGATCTTGCGATCGGTGGCGTCCGCCGTCGAGCTTCCGACGCCGTCCGAGCCGATGCGGCCTGAGCGGTTGTCGAAGTTCAGGCTGACGATGTCGGCCCGCCTTCCCGCCAGCCGCAGGATGCGCTCGCCACCCCCGCCGACCATGAAGGGCGGGCGCGGTGTCTGCACCGGGGCCGGCACGCCCTGGTAGCCACTCACCTGCACGTGCGTACCCGCCACGGCGATCTGCTCGCCGCCGAAGTGGGCCTCGAGCAGGTCTATGACCTCCTCAAGGCGCTGCAGGCGGACGCCGGGCCGGTCCCAGCGGATGCCCATGGCCCGGTACTCCGCCTCGATCCAGCCCGCGCCGAGCCCGATCTCCAAGCGCCCGCCGGACAGGAAGTCGAGGGTGGCCAGCTCCTTGGCCAGCACCGCAGGCAGGTGATAGTCGATGCAGAGCACCCGGCAGCCGATCCGGATGGTTTCGGTCGCCTCGGCGGCAACGGCCATGGCGGGGATGGCAGCGAGATCCTGGACCGGGTGGCGGGTCTCCGCCTCCAGGGGGCCCGGCCCGAAGTAGTGATCGGCGAGGTGGAAAGCGGAATAGCCGAGCTGCTCGGCCTCGCGGGCGAGGGCGCGCCACTGCTCAGCGGACGTCGCCTGGTACGCCTGCAGGCCGAACCTGAACGGCTTTGCTCGACTCACATGGCCCCCGCATCGGTCCCTGAGTGTGCCGGCATCCTCCCACCGCCAGTGGGTCTGGTCAATTACTAATCGATTGACTAATATGTTTCTCGGGCCGCGGGCAGCCCGTTACGCCCGCAGAGGCGAACTGGCTGCCGGCCGGGCCTGAGTACAGAACACTTCGGTGCCGGGCTACGCCGACAAGCGCGTGCTCGCCACCAGGAGCCCAACGCCGCGGATCCAGCCACGGCAGACGACCCGATGGAAGGCCGGACATGACTGAGATAGCCATCCCGACGTGCATCGCCGACATCACCCCGGCGTGGCTCACGGCCGCGCTCGGCACCACGCCAGCTCATGTGGTCGACGTCCACACGGAGCGGATCGGCGTCGGCGTCGGGATCATGGCGGACGAGTGGCGGGTTACGCTCACGTACGACCAGCCCTTACCGAACCAGTTAGCGTCGGTAGTGGTGAAGCTGGCCGCCTCGGCCGGGGAGAACCGGGCCATCGCGCACGAACGCAACCTCTACGAATCCGAGGTGCGCTTCTACCGGGAACTGGCGCCCCAGACCAGGACGCGAGTGCCCCGATGCTTCCACGCCCGCAAGGCCCGCGACGGCGCCGACTTCGTCATCGTCATGGAGGACCTGAGCGCCCTGGGGATGGTCGATCAGCTCGACGGCCTGAGCCTGGTGCAGGCGGAGCAGGCCGTGACTGCCCTTGCTGACCTCCACGCCTCCTGGTGGGGGAAGGTGTCGACGCCGGAACTCGACTGGATCCCGGGCATCGTGCACCCGCGGATGAAGATGATGGCAGACCTGTGGCCGCAGCTGTGGCCCGTGTTCGTGCAGCGCTTCGGGACGGACCTGCCCGACGGCGGCGAGGCACTCGGCGAGGAGGTTCGCGACCGCTACTGGCCGTTCATGCAGCAACTGGCGGATGAGCCCTGGACCATCCTGCACATCGACTACCGCTGCGAGAACCTGATGTTCCAACCAGACGGAACCGGCCTCGTTGTGCTCGACTGGCAGTCGATCGGCCGCGGGCCAGGAGCATACGACCTGGCCTATCTGCTCGGCGGCAGCCTCACGGCCGAGGTGCGCGCCGCCCACGAAGAGGCCCTGGTTGAGCACTATCATCGCGAGCTGGTCAAAGGCGGGGTCCAGGACTACCCACTCGACCGGCTGTGGGCGGCATACCGGCTTGCCCACCGCGTCGCCGGCACGGCGACGGCTGTGCTCGTCGGCGCGGGAACTGACCTCGGCAACGAGCGTGGCGTCAAGCTCGTGCGCACGATGGCTAACCGGCACTTCTCTGCTGCCGTCGACGCCGCCCGCGTGGCCTCATCCCGGGACGCCCTGGCGTCCAGCTGACCGGCGGGCGGGTAAGAGCGCCCGACAACAGGGGTGTGGATCAAGGAACGGGGCTGGGGCGCGTGGATCGCGAGGTGCGTGCCTCAGCCCCGCGACGTGGCCGATGCGCGGCGCCGAGCCGCAGGCAGTTCGGATCGGAAGGGGACAGTCGGATGGCAACGCTGTTGGTCCACATCCGGGTACGTCCAGGGGCCGAGGAGCGCTTCGAACAGATCGCAAGCGAGCTTCACGCCGCGACCCACAGCCGCGAGCATGACGTCCGCCGCTACGAGTACTGGCGGGGTGAGGAGCCGGGGACGTACTACACGCTCGAATCGTTCGACAGGTTCGCAGGATTCCTCGCCCACGAGACCAGTCCGCACCATGAGGAAGCCAGGCCAGCTCTGCGCGACGTGCTGGAAGCGGTCCGGCTCGAGTGGGTAGACCCGATCGGCGGGGCATCACCGCTGACGCCTACCGACATGCCGCCCCCGCAGCCGGACGCCACCGAACTCGAACGTGCGCTCTCGGAACGCCTGGCAGCGCAGGTCCAGGACTGGTGGCTCCCGCTGCGAACGTCAGACGTCGCCAGCCGGGGCGGCGGTCCGGCACAGTGAGCCAGTGCGAAAGGCGAGGCGAGGCGAGGCGATGACGGCATCGATTGAAGGACGCAAGGCCATCGTGACCGGGGCCGCCCAAGGACTCGGACTGGCCTACGCCCTGGCCCTGGCCCGGGCAGGCGCCCACGTTGCCGTGTGCGACTCCGACGCATCCGTCGAGGACCTGGCCTCCCACCTGGCGGGCTGCCGCGGCTCCTTCTGGGCGACCGTCGCCGACGTGTCCTCGCCCGACGACGTCCGCCGTTTCGTCGACGGCGCAGCCGAGCGACTCGGCGGTATCGATATTGTCGTGAACAACGCCGCCGTGTGCCTGCCGACCAACCCAGTCAGCGGCTCCTGGGACAAGGCCGTCGACGACTGCGACCGCACCCTCGGTACCAATATCCGCGGCGCGTACCTCGTCGGCCGGGCCGCGATCCCCTACCTCGTGCGCCAGGGCGGTGACATCGTCAACGTGACCACCGACCACATCCATACCTGCGGCTGGCCCGAGGTACTGGACCACGCCGACGCTCCGGCCTGCCCATGGGCCAGCACCCCTCGGCCGCCCGGCGGCGGCACGGCATTCGACCTCTACGACGCATCGAAGTGGGCTCTCAACGGCCTGACTCACGCCTGGGCACAGGCGTTGCGCCCGCGGGGGGTCCGCGTGAACTCATTCGGCATGGGAGCGACAGACACCCCGATGTACCGGAGGTTCCTCGGCGACCGCCCGCCGGCGCCCGGGCTGATGGCAGCCGGGGACGTCGCCGCCGTCCTGCTCGACCTACTCGCCGAAGGCCCGCAGGGGCGGACGGGCGACAGCATCCAGCTATGGGTCGGCCATCCGTGCATCCTGCCGCCGGTAGCCGCCCTTCCCGCGGTCGTAGCCAGCCAGTGAGGCACGTCCGGCTCGGAACGCATCGGACTCCAGCGCACCTACGAACCGGGAGCCCACCGAGTGATCGCCGAAGCCAAGACTGCGCCGAGCATGTACGAACGGGAGCGTCCGAGGGAGGACTCGAACCATTTACCCCACCACCGGTCACCCTCTCCGGTGACCTCATTCTCGCAGGTCACGCGGTATGACGAGACGGCCGCGGAAGCTAGAAGCGGATTGGCCGTACCAGCGGTGACATGGCGCGGGTCATGCGCAGGCCGCGGGCGTCGCCAGCTTCCAGGGGTGGTTCGATCAGCCATTCCCAGACGTCGTCGGGCACCAGTTCGGGTGTCGTCATGAGCGTGTCGAGCAGCGACTGTCGTCCGCTGAGGTCGTAGGGCGGCGGCAGCGCCAGTCCTGCCGCGGTCAGGTCGTCGAGGACGGTTTCGGCGATCGCCGGCCAGCGTCCCTGTCCCCACCAGGAGTCGGTGTAGCCGGTGGAGCCGGCGAGGGTGAGCAGCACGAGCGTGGCCTGTGGACCGAGGACGTCCTCGTCGAAGTGCCGCCACAGCCCCACCGCGTCGCGGACACTCGTCAGGACGGCCGGCCACGCCTCCTCGAACAGATCGGCCAACCGCCGGCCGTCGGCGAGGGCGCGCCGAGGATCACACAGTTTCTGGTCCA
>NZ_CAUVXO010000067.1:16689-18165 GCF_963555865.1 Protofrankia sp. Cr1 | reverse complement strand
GCGTCTGGCGCCCAGGGTCGGCCCTCGGCCTGGAGCACCCGGCGCTGCATGGCGGTCGCCGTCCGGCCCGGAAGCATCGTGCACACGCGGACGTCGGCGTCGGCCACCTCTGCGCGCAGGCTGTCCGCGATCGCGCGCAGCGCGTGCTTGGTGGCGGCATACTGGCCGATCTTCGGGCTGGCGGAGATGCCCTGGGTCGAGTTGACGAAGATGACGTCCCCGCCGCAGCGTCGGCCGGCGCACAGCAGATCCGGGAGCAGGAGCTGGGTGAGGGCGTAGGGCGCACGGACGTTCACCGCGTACTGGTGGTCAAGGTCGCTGATGTCCGCGTCCGCCATGGGCGAACGTTGATAGGCACCAGCCGAGTGGATCAGGATGGACAGGCCGCCGAACTGCCGGCGGACAGCCTCGGCGAGCTCGGCCCGGGCATCGGTGTCGGTGATGTCCGCCCGGTGGAGGTGGATCTCGGCTCCGTGGCCGCCCGCCTGCGCGGCCAGCGCGTCCAGCGCGGGCTGGTCCCGGCCGGTCGCGATGACCGACGCGCCCGCGACGGCGAGCCGCACGGCGATGGCGTGTCCGATCCCGCTGGACGCGCCGGTCACCAGCGCCGTGCGGCCGACCAGCTCCGGCGGCCGATGCGCGGTCATGCGCGGCCGAGATGGTCCGCAAGGCGGTGAAGCCCCGCCACCGCCTCGGGGAAAGCTCGGGTATCCGGGTGGGCTGTGGTCACAGCCGCCTACGGTACGCCCGAGGTGTCCTCGTCCCGGGCACTCCAAGTCCGCATCAGGCCGGGGGAGCTCCCATGGCGTGCAGGTCGGCCTCCATCTGGTCGATTTCGATCGCCTGGTTGATGACCATCGCCCGGGCCAGTGCCCGCACATCGGGCTCCTGTGCGCGAGCCGCGGCCTCCTGCGCCATCGTGAGCCCGCCACGGTGATGGCGGATCATGAGGGCGAGGAAGAGGGTGTCCAGCTCCCGCCCGGAGGCCTTCGACAGCTGGCCCAGTTCTGCGTCGGTGGCCATTCCGGGCATCCGCGTAGAATTCGTGGTTGCCCCGTCATGCCCGGAAGCGTCATGCCCGGAGCTGTCATGGCCGGAGCTGTCATGGCTCGCCAGGTGCACGGATCGCATCCAGCCCATCGGCGGGTCGGTGGAGATCTGCGCCAGGCCCCACTGGGTCAGCCACGCCGACATGATGCCGATCTCCCGCTGTTGGGTGAGCGCAACGTCCTCGGCGACACCACGTTGTGTCATGTCGGCGCCCCCGCGGAACTCGACCATTGCTATCTGGACGGCCTGGGCATGATGGGCGGACATGTCGCGGGCGAACCCGGCGTCCACGGAACCCTCGCCGGGAGCCTGGTCGACAAGCCCGCGCAGGCCTGCGCCTGCGGCCAACAGGGCGACCACCAGAGCCAGCACCAGCGGCACCCAGCGGGAGGCTCGCCGTAGCCTCGCCGTCCGGGCGCCGCCTGT
>NZ_CAUVXO010000067.1:9342-16298 GCF_963555865.1 Protofrankia sp. Cr1 | reverse complement strand
ACCTCGGGCCTCTCGGTGGCCACGCTGCGCTCAGCCCTGCATCGGCGGGTTGAACACGAACGTCCGCTTGCCCACCTGGACCCGGGTGCCGGGGACAAGCGGAGCCGGGTCGTGCGGGTTCAGCGGTGTCCACACTGTCGCCTCGGGCGGCGCGATGTAGGTGCCGTTCGCCGAGCCCTGGTCGGCGATGACCGCGTCCCACCCGCTGAGCGTGATGACCGCGTGGACCCGGG
This sequence comes from Protofrankia sp. Cr1, assembly GCF_963555865.1. NCBI lineage: Bacteria > Bacillati > Actinomycetota > Actinomycetes > Frankiales > Frankiaceae > Protofrankia > Protofrankia sp. Cr1. The sequence continues at coordinate 16,065 of NZ_CAUVXO010000067.1, read as the reverse complement.
ACACCGCACTCTCGCCGTCCTCGAGCATCAGCGGGCGGGCGCGACCCGCCTGTACCGCCTCGTCCCGGTCGGGCTGCCGGCCGATCACCAGGTTGGTATCGACGTGGACCTCGGTGCCGTCGTCGAGGAGGATTACCCCGATCGTCGGTCGGGGGCCCCAGACCGGATTGCCGGTCTGCCGGGCCAGCGACAGCCCGCATTCGGTGCAGTAGGGCGCGTCGGGGTGGTTGAAGTGGTCGTTGGTGCAGAGGATTCCCTCGACCTGCGCTTCGGACTGGCCGGGCAGCATGGTCGGGGCGTCCTGGTCGTCGAACAGGTCGGCGACATCGAGACCGCGGCCGGGCAGTTCGGTAAGCGCCTCGCTCTCGGTGTCCTCCATCCGGGCGGCCGCCGAGTCCCGGCCTGCGAGTTCGGTCGGCGGGTCGCCATCGGCGGCCGTGAGCGCGGCGAAGTCCGCGGCCTGGGTGGGCTGTCCGCTCTTGGGCCAGTGTGCCCCTTGCGCGATGTCCTGGCTGTTGAGTGGGGCCAGCGCCGGTGGCGCCGTGGACATCGACGACATCGGCGACATCGGCGACATGGACTCGGGGGACGACCCGGCCCCCGCTCCAGCACCCGACGACGGGATCGGCTCCGCCGAGGTCATCGGGTCGCGCGGCCCGCCGATTTCAGCCAGGAAGTCCTCCTCTGCCCCCCTGGGCACGACCGGTATTGGTGAGTCGGAGATCACCAGTGACGCTCCGATACCGGGTACGGCGCCGATTCGCAGGTCCAGCGGGAAGGCTTCGCGCGTCGGCTCGCTCACGGCGCCGACGATGCCGCCGGGCCCAACTGTGCCAACCGGCCCGATGTCAAGTCGACCGACCTCGGCGGGTAGGAGGCGGTCCACCCAGGTGGCCGACTCGGCGCCGGACAGGGCAAGTGGGGTCGGCCCGTAGGCGGCCAGCTCCATCGAGCCGTGGATCAGCGCGGCCAGACGGTCGCCCACCCCGGCCAGCAGGGTGAAGTCGGGTACGGCGTCCGGGTCGGCGTCCGCGAGCAGCCCCGCAACCCGGCGCACCAGCCGTCGGCCCGTAGTCGACGCCGGCCCCGAGTCACCGGCGACCTCGGCGCACATCGCCAGCAGCGTCTTGGCTACCTCGTGAGTCTCGGGACGCCCGGCGCGGGCGACGACAAGGACTCCCGGCAGACGGACCACCACCCCGGCCTCGGCTCCGCGTCCGGTCACCACCTCGACCCGGAAACGGTCAAGTCCCGCCATCGTCGCGCCCCTCGTCCATCGTCCCTGCAGCGTCCCTGGCTCAGCCCTGGTGGGCCGGATGTACCCACCCATCCTGCCGGTGGATCCGGCACCCGTCAGCAACATGTCGTCTTCCAGCCGACATGCGGGCACCCACCGCTGTTGTGTCGTCTGTTGTGTCGTCTGTTGGGTCGTCTGGTGGGTCGTTCAGCGGTGGCCCGGTGCTTCGCCGGGCCACCGCCGGGCCACCGCCGGAGGATTTCGGAGTCAGCCGAGGGTCCGGTCCAGGTGGACGGCCGCACTGATCAGGGCGAGATGGGTGAACGCCTGTGGGAAGTTTCCCAGGGCCTCGCCGGACGGTCCGATCTCCTCGGCATACAGGCCGACGTGGTTGGCGTAGGTGAGCATCTTCTCGAACACCAGCCGAGCCTCGGTCACCCGGCCCGCGCGGGTGAGCGCTTCGACGTACCAGAACGAGCACAGGTTGAACGTGCCTTCGTCCCCGTGCAGACCGTCGCTGCCGTCGGCGGCGTAACGGCGTACCAGACTGTCGCTGACGAGGTCCTCACCGACGCGGTCGAGGGTTGACAGGAAGCGCGGGTCGGTGGGTCCGGCGAACTTGACCAGCGGCATGCACAACAGGGAGGCGTCCAGCCTGGCTGACCCGGGATGTTCCATGTATGCGCCGCGGGCCGGATCCCATGCCGCGTTCTGAACGAAACGGTACGCGCGGCCGGCATAATCCTTCCATTCGTTCGTGGGGCCGGGCAGCCCGCGCTGGCGGGATATCCGACACGCACGTTCAAAGGCCACCCAGGTCATCAAGGCTGAATAGGTGAAGCGTTGCCGGCCGCCACGCGTCTCCCAGATACCTTCATCCGGTTCCTCCCAGTGTTTGGCGAGCCAGTCCAGCTGGCGGGAAAGCGCCTCCCACAGCTGGAAGGAAATCGGTGCGGCGAGCTTGTTGTACAGGTAGACCGAGTCCATGAGCTCGCCGTATATGTCGAGCTGGAGCTGGCCGGCGGCGCCGTTACCGATCCGTACCGGTTTCGAGTCGCGGTAGCCGCGCAGATGCTCGAGCACGATCTCGTCAAGATCGGCGTTGCCGTCTACGCTGTAGAGGACGTGCAGGCCTTTGTCGGCCGGCGCCTCGTGGCAGCGCTGTTCCAGCCAGTCCATGAAGGCTGCGGCCTCGTCGGTGAACCCGAGCGTCATCAGAGCGTATGTGGTGAACGCGGCGTCGCGGATCCAGGTATAGCGGTAGTCCCAGTTTCGGATGCCGCCGAGTTCCTCCGGCAGGGATGTGGTCGGCGCGGCGACCAGAGCCCCGGTCGGCCGGTAAACGAGCAGTTTGAGAACGAGCGCAGAACGGTTCACCATCTCCCGCCAGCGTCCGTGGTACCGGCTGCGGCGCAGCCACGTCTGCCAGTAGGTGAGGGTGCGGTTGAACAGGCGGTCCGCCTCGCCTTCCACGAGCGGGCGGATGGGCGTGTTCCATTCCAGGACGACGTCCGCGGTTTCACCGGTGTCAAGCGCGAATGTCGCGGTGACGCCGTCATCGTCGGCGACAAGAGGCACGCAGGTGCGTAGGGTGAGGGTTCCGACGGGGGAGTCGAACACAGCTCCCTGACCGTCAACAATCGTAACCGTATGCGATGTGCGCCCATAGTCGAAGCGCGGGTGGCAGTGTAGGGAGAACTCGGCTCGCCCACGGACAGCCCGGGCCTGGCGGACGATCACGTGCGGGGCCTCGGTGATGTCGCTGTCGACCGGGACCATGAAGTCGACGACCTCTCCGACGGCCTGCGGCGCGAGGAAACGCGTCATCAGCACGTTGGAGTCCGGTAGGTAGAGCTGCTTGGCACGGGAACCGGGACAGTGGATGCGGAACGCTCCGCCGCGTTCGGAGTCGAGCAGGCTCGCGAACACCGATGGGCTGTCGAAGCGCTGCGGGCAGTACCAGTCGATGGTGCCGTCAGTCGCGACGAGTGCTACCGTGCGCAAATCGCCGATGACCGCGTGTTCCTCGATGGGGGGATAACCGGTGTCGCGCATTGGTGGCCTCCGGGTGGGTGCCAAAGGATCGTCCGTTCCAGCGATTCCGCGAACGTACGTCCACCCCATGGCTCGCGGGCATCAACTCCGTGAAGTGTCGGGTTATGCATGGTCGGGCCGCCGGCGCCGGAGAGGTATAGATCTGTGACAGCGGGTGTTCCCCGTCCCCCGAAGCGACGGGCGCAGAGGGGCGTAGACGGGCGCCTGTGTCGGCCACCACCCATATCACCCTACGATCACGCCATGCCGGCGCAGAGACCAGCGGCCCCCGATGGCCGAGGCGGTCTCGTTATGTTCGCCACCGGTGACCGGGTATCCCCGGCGGATGATCTCGGTGGCGGAGTCTGGTCGCGGTGCGGAACCGTCCTGGCGGTGCACGCGGCACCACGGCGCGAGTCCGGGCTGGGCGAAGAGGACGGGGTGCGGGTCGAGACAGCCGGCTGGGTACCGCCGAGCGCGGCCCGTGCAACGGTACTCTGGGACGACGGCACGGCTGAAATCATCGCCGAGGACCGCCTGTTCATGGTCTACGATCAGCAGGAGCCGATCGGTATCCGCGTCGTCACCCTGCCCATGCCGGGTTCCATCGACATCGTCGAGCACGGCGGGCACATCGTGCTGTTGCTGCGCGAGGGTCTGCTGCCTCCCCACGAGCTTGCGGATCTGCGGGACAAACTGCGCAGAGTCCGCGCGTCACTCGCGCCGGAGAGCGTCGACAGTCGTTCGCCGGCGGAGATCCGCCGGCGCGACCTCGAACTGCTGCGTGCTCTTATCGCCCAGCTGACCGGCTAGGGCCTGTGGCTGGCGCCACCGTCCCCATCCACAACCCGCTTCGCGGTGATGTGGGTCGCCGTCACGACGTGGAATAAGGGCCTGGGCGCACGGCTGGGCCGCCATAGGAGCTGCCGTTGAGGCTCCCCCGGGGCGGCTGCTCGGTCATCGCCTGACTGACCTTGGACGCGATGGCTTCGGTCAGTCGGATCGCCTGCGTGAGCGACAGGTTGAGCACGATCTCGCTGTCATCGGTCATCGCGAAGCGTACCGACACATCCGCCATGGTGGTTCCTTTCCTCCTGCGTCGGCCGCGAGTGGCCGCGGTTGGTGCTCCACGATCCCCGATCGTGCCATCGCGCCGACAGGTACCCCCCGGCGGGCTCGGCCTGCGCTCTCGAGCTTCGGTGAATAATTTTACGGAAGGTTCTAAAAATTTTACCCAACGTGACAGACCCGCGGGTCACCGTTGCCGCTGTTTCGCCTTAAGTATCAGTACTGTCACCGATGGTATCCATTGTCGATCATCTCGGGAGGCTGGGTGACTGAGAATCGGGCGGCCTTGACGGCCCGGCCAGCCGCGGTTGCGATCGCTGGACACGGCCGGACGGACCCAGTCGGTACCGGCACCGGACGCGGCGCCGTAGAGATCCCCGCAGAGGTTTCCGTCGAGATTTCCGTGGTGATGCCGTGCCTCAACGAGGAGGCGTCGGTCGGGGCCTGCGTTGCCAAGGCGTTCGCGGGCCTTGCCGCGGCCGGTCTCGGCGGAGAGGTGATCGTCGTCGACAACGGCTCGACGGACGACTCGGTATCGGTCGCATGCTCGGCCGGCGCGCGTGTCCTGACGGAGCCCCGACGCGGCTATGGAAACGCGTACCTCACCGGATTCGCGGCCGCTCGCGGTCGCTATCTGGTAATGGGTGACTCCGACGATTCATATGATTTTTCGGAACTTCCTGTGCTCGTCGAGCCGTTGCGGATCGGCCGCGCCGACTACGTTCTCGGCTCCCGCTTCACCGGCAGGATCATGCCTGGTGCGATGTCGTGGTCCCATCGCTATCTGGGTAATCCGGTGCTGACCGGGATCCTCAACCGGATCTTCGGTCTCGCTTCGTCCGATGCCCATTCCGGGATGCGTGCGTTCACCCGCAGCGCGTATGAGCGGATGGATCCGCGGTGCGAAGGAATGGAGCTCGCCTCCGAGTTGATCATTTCGGCTGCCCGGGCCGATCTGCGGGTCGAAGAAGTGCCGATCACATATCATCCCCGGGTCGGTGCGTCCAAGTTACGGTCGCTTCGGGACGGCTGGCGGCACCTGCGTTTCATGTTGCCACTCGCACCTCGTCACCTGTTCGTCGGCCCGGGGCTGGCGTTGCTCGGGCTTGGCGTCGCCGGGCAGCTCGTACTCTTGCCCGGCGCCCTTGACGTCGGCTTTCACCGCTTCGACGTCCATTTCTGCGTGTTGTTCGCGATGGTTGCCATCCTCGGTTGGCAGGTGGTGCTCCTCGGGCTCTTCGCCGATTCCTACAACCGCGGCCTGGGCTGGGCCCAGCGTCCGCGCCGCCTGCTCGCCTGGGTGGACCGGCGGTTTACCCTCGAGCGCGGCCTCGCGGCCGGCCTCCTGCTGTTTGTCATCGGGTTGGTAATCGACGCGGTCGTTCTCGCTCGCTGGATCGCCGCTGGTCTCGGCCCGATTGACGAACTGCGACCGGCTCTGCTGGCCATGACGTTGATGGTGCTCGGTGCGCAGAGCGTCTTCGCCTCCTTCTTCCTGCATCTACTGACCGTGGGTCGCCCCGGATCCGCCGAAGCGGGCTCGACATGACCGCGGTGCTGGCCGGTGAGCCGGCGCTGATCCCCGTTTCCGCCGGCGTAGACCCGCGGGTACTGGAGAATCATCTGGGTGGCGCGGACGCGGTCAACTACCGGCGTTTCGAACTCGACCTTGTCTCGCCCTACTGCGGTCGGCGCATTCTGGAGGTCGGGTCGGGTCTTGGAGACTTCGCCGCGGGCCTGCATGGTTATGATCATCTCATCGTCTCGGATACTGATCCGTTGTGTCTACGGACACTGAGTGCCCGCTTTGCCGGGCGCGCGGATGTCGACGTGGTCACGCTCGACGTCGCCGGTCGGTCCAGGGCCGGTCGGTCCAGGGCTGGCCGGCCGGGGGCCAGTCGGTCCAGGGCCGAACGGGCCGCGGCGTTGGTGCCCGCGGTGCGTCCGGTTGACACATTGATCATGATGAACGTCCTGGAGCACATCGAAGACGACGTGGCCGCACTGCGACGGCTGTCCCGCCTGGTGATTCCCGGCGGTCGCATCGTGCTGTGGGTGCCGGCCTATCCGGCGTTGTACGGCGAGTTCGACCGCATGGTCGGTCATTTCCGTCGCTACACGCCAGCCACCCTGCGGCGGCCGGTGGAACTGGCCGGCCTGCGCGTCGAGCGGGTGCATCCCGTGAACCTGCTGGGCGGCATCGCCTGGTGGGTGGCTGTCCGGCGGGCGGGCCAGCGCAGCGCGGACCCTCGTCTGGTACGCCTATACGACCGGGTCATCGTGCCGATCAGCCGATGTGTCGAACGGCGGATCCGGGTGCCGTTCGGGCAGTCGGTGTTGTGCGTGGCGACCCGGCCGGTGCCGTGACGGGCCGCTGCATGACC
>NZ_CAUVXO010000067.1:2912-8759 GCF_963555865.1 Protofrankia sp. Cr1 | reverse complement strand
GGCGCTCGCCGCCTACTGGCCGGCGTTGGAGTTCTACGGCGACTCGTATTCCTACCTGCGGTACGCCCGCGAGCTCAGCCCGGATCCGGTCCGGCCGTTCGGGTACTCCGCGTTCCTGCGCCTGTTCGCGTGGTCACCGTCGTTGGTGGTGGTTCCTGCCGTCGCGCACCTGCTAGGTCTCGGTATCGGTGTCGCGCTGTACTACCTGTCGCTGCGGCGTGGGTTACCCCGGTGGCTCGCGGCGTCGGCTGCCGCGCCTGTTCTGCTGGATGCCTATCAGGTGGACATCGAGCAGATGGTCATGGCCGAGACGCTGTTCGCCACCCTGCTGGCCGCGGCGATTGTCGTGCTGCTGTGCCGCGCACGCCCGACCGTCGCCATGTCCGCCGGCGCCGGCATCCTGCTGGCCGCGGCCACCCTCACCCGTTCGGTGGCGCTGGTGCTGGGGTTGCTCGCCGCCGTCTACCTGCTCGCCCGCAAGGCCGGGATCCGACGGCTGCTCGCATTCGTCCTGTGCTGGGCAGCACCGCTGCTGGCCTACGCGGCCTGGTTCGCCGCCGCGCAGGGGAGTTTTGCGCTGCAGAATGTCGACGGGATGTTCCTCTGGGGCCGGGTCGCGCCGTTCGCGGACTGCGCCCGTTTCGAGGTGACGCAGGGCGAGATCCCGCTGTGCTCTCCGCATCCAGCCGACGAGCGGCCCGGGCCCAATTTCTACGACTGGGACCGCGCCAGCCCGCGGTACCGCTTTCGGGCGTTCGACGCGCGGACCAATGCGTTGTTCCGACACTTCGCGATCAAAGTGATCGTGGCGCAGCCCCACCAGTACGCCACGCTGGTGGCACATGACGTCGCGCACTACTTCTCCCCGTCGCGTCACGCTGAGCCACCGGACTGGTATCTCGGGAGCTGGCGGTTCCCGTCCGGGCGGGTTGATCCACGCTGGCACATCGACCTGGTGCTGTCCGACGTCGGCGGCGCGGCCGTGCCCCGCCGTTATGATCCGCTGCTGGGTGGTCTGCTGCGGGGATACCAGTCGTTCGGCTTCATGCCAGGCCCGCTGCTCGGCGCCTGCGCGCTGGTCGGTGTCCTGGCGTCGATGGTCGCCTCCGGTTATGGTTCCGTCCGGGCACGCCACGACTGTCTGCTGTTGGTCGCGATGGGGCTTGCCCTGCTGGTGGTGCCCTGCGCGACCGCGGTGTTCGACTACCGTTACATGCTGCCGACCCTGGTCTGCCTGCCGCTGGCGGGGGCGTTCGGGCTGAACCAACTGCGGACCGTACGGTTGCAGATCCGCAGAGTTCGGTACCATTCCATCCACTCCATCGGACGACGCGCGCGGGGCGACCTGACGGGCGCCGGGTGGCGGTCAGATCCAGCCTGGGAACCACATCCGGATCCGCCATGCCGAGGTCGGGATCACCTGCGCTGCCATGATCGGATAGAAGTAGACGAACAACAGGACGACGATGATCGCATAGACGCCGACCACCAGCGACCCGACCAGGCGACGCGTCTCCGAAGCGGTTCCGGGGCCCAGCGCGACACCTGCTAGGGCGGTCAGGCCGAGCACGAGGAACGGCAGCAGCGGCAGAGCGTAGAACAGGAACATCGTCCGGCTGGGGAATGCGAGCCACGGCAGGAACGACGTGCCGAAGCCGACCAGGACGAGGGCCGCCCGCCAGTCACGGCGGCTCGCCCACAGCGCGAGAACACCGAGCAGGGCGAGGGTGCCGAGCCACCAGATCGCCGGGTTGCCGATCGCCAGAATCTCCCGGGAGCAGCCGGCCTGGGCGTTACAGCCGGATTCGCCGATCTTGGGCGCGCCGTAGTAGTAGGCGACCGGGCGGCCCAGCACCAGCCAGCTCAGTGGCTTGGACGCGTAGGGATGCGAGGCGTCGAGGTGCTCGTGGAACTGGTAGATCAGCATCTGGTAGTCCCACCAGCCGCGCAGCGCTGCCCACGCGCCGTTGCCGAATTGGTGCCGGTTGTAGCCACCGTCGGTGACGAACCAGCCGGTCCACGTCGCGAAGAACGTCACCACCGGCAGGACGAGAAAGCTCACCGCCCAGATCGGGGTGTCCCGGGCCAGCGCGGCCAGGATCGGCCGGCGCGCACCCGCGGTCCGGCGCGCACCCACGTCCCAGGCGAAGGCAAGCGCGGCGAACCCGACGAGGGTGTAGAGGGCACTCCATTTCACCCCCATGGCCGCACCCAGACACAGCCCGCAGGCCAGCCGCCACGGGCGTGCGCCGAGCCACGGGCCGCTTCCCGTCAGGGCTGGGGGCGGGCCGGTGCCTGCTAGGGCTGGGGGCGGGCCGGTGCCTGCTAGGGCCGAGGGCGGGCCGGTGCCTGCTAGGGCCGGGCGCCCCGTCCCGTCCTCAGCTGCCTCGGCCTTCGCCCGGTTGGCCGCCAGCCGGGCCGCAAGTCGGGCGCGGCCGTCGTCCCGGTCGAGAACCAGACAGGCCAGGGCCAGCACGAGACCGGTCATCAGGAAGATGTCGAGGATCCCGATCCGGCTCTGGACGAACTCCAGCCCGTCGAAGGCGAGCAGGAGCCCGGCGAAGCAGCCGAGCAGAGTCGAGCGGAACATCCGCCGGGCGGTACGGGCGATGACGAGCACCGCGAGCGTCCCCGCGACTGCGGAGGCGAAGCGCCATCCCAGCTCGGGGTTGCCGTGCCGGACCCCGGCGCAGTCGGTGTAGCCGAAGAGCCATTCGGAGGCGGCCATCAGCCACTTGCCCAGCGGCGGGTGGACGACGAAGCCGGGGCCGTTGCACCCGCTCTTGATGTCGCTCAGCTCATAGCCGTGCGTCATCAGGCTATAGGCGTCGTGGGTGTAGTAGACCTCGTCGAAGTAGATGCCACGCGGCTCGGTGAGCTGCCAGAACCTCAGGACGCCGGCCACCGCGGCAAGCGCGAGCGACGCGAGCCAGCCGGCCAGTCGGTCGGTCGGCATCGGCGCCACCAGCCGGTCGGATGGCGGCCGGCCGCCATCGTCGTGGGTCAGGGCGACCGCGGGGGCCTGCGTGCCCTCGCCGCCCAGGGTCGGATAAGTCGCTGTCACCGCCACCGCATCAATGTAGGTCGTGGCTCCTGGCACACTCGGCGGGTGTCCGGGACTCTGGTGCTGTGCGGTGCGCCGATCGGTGATGTCCGCGATGCCAGCCCGCGGCTTGGCGAAATCCTCGCGAGCGCCGACATCGTCGCCGCCGAGGACACCCGCCGGCTGCGTCGGCTGACCGCCGCACTCGGGGTCACCATCTCCGGGCGGGTTGTCTCCTGCTTCGACGCGAACGAGGCGTCCCGTGCGGACTTCCTGCTCGCCCAGTTGCGTGCCGGCGCCACGGTGGCGCTCATCACGGACGCGGGCATGCCTGCTGTCTCGGATCCGGGCTTCCGGGTGGTGGCCGTCGCCGTCGCGGCCGGGGTGTCGGTCACGGTCGTCCCCGGCCCGTCCGCGGTGACCGCCGCGCTCGCGGTCAGCGGGCTGCCCACGGACCGCTGGGTGTTCGAGGGTTTTCTGCCGCGCAGGCACGGCGAACGTCGGTCACGCCTGGCCGAGCTCGCCGGGGAGCGACGCACTCTGGTCATCCTGGAGGCTCCACACCGGTTGCCCGCGACACTGGACGATCTTAGCGCGGCCTTTGGGGGGGATCGCATGGGCGTGCTGTGCCGGGAACTGACCAAAACCTGGGAGGAGATCGTCCGGGTCGATCTTGCCGGCCTGTGCGAATGGGCGCACGGCCGGGACATCCGCGGAGAGATCACTCTGGTGGTGGCGGGTGCGCCGCCGCCGTCCCCACCCGCTCGGGCAATGGTTGCCGGGACGCCGGCCGCGGCGGCCTTCGCCGTGACACTCGCAGCCGAGGTCGCGGGGCACGAGGCCGGCGGGACACCCCGCAAGGAGGCCATCGCGGCGGTGGCGGTGGCTCACGGCGTACCGCGCCGCGCCGTCTACGACGCCGTGGTCGCGGCCAAAGCCCGGTAGCGGGGCGTCCGCTGGGTGTCGCCTGCCCGCCGCGATTCAGCAGCTGCGCTGGATGGTCAGCGCCTTCACCGTTGCGGCCCACTCGTAGCTGATCATGTATGGCCAGGCGTACCACCGCGGCGACGCGGTGGCGAACAGGGCACGTCCGTCATAGCAGCGGTCCAGCCGCAGCCGTGCCCTGGTGCCCTGCGGGGTCCCCACGACGACCAGGACGGACCGCCAGTTGTAGCGGGCGGCGAGCGCCGCGGTCATCCGGGCTTCGCCCTGGGTGGTGAGCGGGTCCGGCCGGAAGCAGATCACCCGCACGTCGGGGACCGCGACCGGACAGCGGTCCTGGCCGTACGGGTTTGACACGGCGAGCATCGGCGCATACCCGGATCGGGCGAGTTCGACTGCCTTGGCCAGCCGCCCAGGGCTTCCCGCGTACATCACGATCGCGTCGACCTGCGTCGGGGCGTCGGTTGTCGGCCAGACGAACAGCCGTGCGCTCGCCGTGAGGAACACCACAGCGACCGTACCGAGAATGATCAGGATTCGGGAGCGCCGCTGCCCCACTTTCACCGGTGTCACGCGGCTTGGGGCCACGGCTGCCCGCCGCGGCGGCGCGGGTAGTGCAGCGGGGCCCGCAAGCGGTCGGGTGGCCAGACCGTGGCGGCGACACCGTCCTGCCACTGCACCAGATGACCCTGATGCCCGACCTGTAGCCCGGTGGCGGGGTCGAGGCGAAAGCGACCCAGCACGGTGGACGTGTCCAGCGCATATGCCGTGGCCAGTACCGCGGCGTCGTCGAGCAGGGAGCCGTCGACCTGGTCGAGCATTCGCACGCACCGCCCGAGAATCAGCCCGGCGGCGAACGCGACCGCTGCTGTCGCCGCCGGCGGCTGGTCGTGCATCTGCCGGTAACGGCTCACGAACTCCGACACGCTCGGGCCGGTGCCGGCCGCAGCGGGCAGCTGCGGCGACCAGGCACGCGGCCCCAGCAGCCCGTCACGCCGATCACCCAGGGTGGTCAGGGCATCGTCGTGCCCGGCGGTTGAGAACGCGGCGGCCCGCCACGGTCTGCGCAGGAGGATCTCGGCGGCGGTTGCCTCATCGTCGGGGTCAGCCTGGACGATCAGGACGTCCGCCGCCGGGAGCCGGCGTGCCGCGGCCCCCGCCTGCCCCGGGCGAAAGACACTGGATGTGACGTCGAAGTTCCGGGCTGCCGCTGCGGCGCGCGTCACGGAAACGATTTCCAACGCCCAGTCGCCGGCAGCCACCATTACTGCGAGCCTACGTGCTCGGCGGTCGGCGGAACGTACCGCGGCGAGCACTCCGCGCGTCCAGGTGGCCTGCGGCGCGGCCATGTTGATGATGTTCGGGACGGCTTGCCGGACGAAGCGCGTCGATGGTGCCGCGATGTTGAACAGCACCCGGTCGGTCGCGGCGCAGGCCGCGAGGGCGGCCTGCGGTCCGTGCGGGCCGAAGATGGCGTCAGGGTTGGCGGCCGCGGCGGACCGCGTTGCCGCGCCCGGGTGCGGGTGGGCGTCGTATGCGGTGACGTTGATCTCGTCCCACGCCGGTGGCAGGTGCTCGTCGCGTGCCCACAGCGTGGCGGCACGCAACGCGGCCAGACCATGGGCGGCCGCCGGGCCGGTCAGTGGCGTCACGAGGGCGACGGTGAGCGGTGAGGACATCGGTATCTGTTTACCAGGTGATGAGTCGGCGACACCCCGGTCATAGCGGGACAGGGTCACGACACCTCCGGCCAGATGGAGGCCGTCCGTAGGATCTGGCGTGGGCCACCCCTTGGCGCATGGGGGCGGGACGGCGGCGGAACGGAAGGGCAGGTGGCCGGCGAATGGCACGGGATGCCGGAG
>NZ_CAUVXO010000067.1:1692-2526 GCF_963555865.1 Protofrankia sp. Cr1 | reverse complement strand
ATGCCGGCCGCCGTGGCGAGCCGCCGCGGCCGCCGGAGCCGCTGTCGGTCGAGGTGGTCGACAGCCACTGCCATCTTGACATCATGGGTGGCGATGTGGCGCACGCTGTCGCCGCGGCGCGTGCTGTCGGTATCCGCCGGATGGTCAGCGTGGGGATCGACCTGGAGACCAGTCGTTGGCAGGCGCGGGTCGCGGCGGAGCATCCGGACGTGTACGCGGCTGTCGCGATCCACCCGAACGACGCCGCCGACGGCGTCGACGAACAGACGTTCGCCCAGATCGCCGAGTTGGCCACGCTGCCGAAGGTGCGGGCGGTCGGCGAGACCGGTCTGGACTACTACCGCACGCCGCCCGAGCGGCACGCCGCCCAGCAGGACAGCTTTCGCCGTCACATCGCGATCGCGAAGCAGACCGGCCGCACCCTCATGATTCATGATCGGGAGGCGCATGACGACACGCTGCGGATCCTGGCCGAGGAGGGAGCGCCTGATCGGGTGGTCTTCCATGCCTTTTCGGGTGACGCCGGCATGGCGAAGATCTGCGCAACTTCCGGTTACGTGATGTCATTCGCCGGCAATGTGACGTTCAGGAATGCGGGCAGCCTGCGGGACGCCGCTGCCGTCGCACCTCGTGACCTGCTGCTCGTCGAGACCGACGCGCCGTTCCTGACGCCGGAGCCGTGGCGGGGCCGGCCGAACAGCCCGTACCTGGTACCGCTGACGTTGCGGGCGATCGCCGCCGCCCGCGGCGAGGACGTCGACACCCTGGCCTCGGCGGTCGCCGCCACGTCCGAGCGGATGTTCGGGCCCTGGTAGGCCGTGATGCTGCTGCCCG
>NZ_CAUVXO010000067.1:0-1505 GCF_963555865.1 Protofrankia sp. Cr1 | reverse complement strand
CTCGCCGCGGTCGGGCCCGATGAGACGGTCCTGGAGATCGGCCCTGGACTTGGTTCGTTGACTCTCGGGCTGATCGCGGTCGCACGTCGTGTCGTCGCGGTCGAGGTGGACGCACTGCTCGCCGAGGCCCTGCCGGCAACGGCGGTGACCCGGCTCGGCCCGGCCGCGGCGTCCAGGCTGACCGTCGTGGCCGCCGACGGGCTGCGCCTCGTGCCCGCGGACCTCCCCGGCGACCCGCCGGATGTCCTTGCCGCGAACCTGCCGTACAACGTTGCCGTGCCGCTCCTGCTCGGGGTGCTCGAACGGTTCCCGTCGGTCGGGCGTGGGTTGGTCATGGTGCAGGCCGAGGTCGCCGACCGGCTGACCGCGGCGCCGGGTGGACGGGTGTACGGCGTGCCGAGTGTGAAGGTCGCCTGGTACGCCTGCGCACGTCCGGCCGGCGCGGTGCCGCGCGCGGTCTTCTGGCCACAGCCGAACGTCGACTCGTCCCTGGTGGCGTTCACCCGGCGTGAGCCCGCGGGTCCGCAGGCGCTGCGCGGGTCTGTTTTTGCCGCGGTGGACGCGGCGTTCGCGCAGCGCCGCAAGACCCTGCGGACGGCGCTTTCCGGTTGGGCGGGCTCGGCCGCAGCGGTCGAACGCCTTGCGCGCGCCGCCGGTGTAGACCCGTCCGCCCGCGGTGAAACGCTGGCCGTCGCAGACTTCACCCGCCTGGCCATCGCCCGCGCCGCTGACCCACCCGTCTGCGGAGACTGAGCTGAGCTGGGCCGCTGTGTTCCGAGTTTGCGGTGGGTCAAGTGCGTGGTGGTGTCAGCCTGGTCATATTGTTCCATCGCTGCCGTCGGGTCAGGGTGGAAGTAGGTGCGTTCGTGTCCGAAGGCGCGGAGCTGTTAGAAGGCACGGAGCTGTCCGCAGACGCGGAGCTGTCCGAACACACCGGACCGCTGGCGGTGGGGGGCGGCTGGACGCTGCTTCCCTGGGACGGCGACCCTGGATCTGATCGGCCGTCCGTGGTCGAGACCGCGGCGGGCACGCCCATCCGACATCGACGGTTGCGGCCGGCCTCCGGCGGCGGCTGGCGGGCGGGCGCCAAGGTGGCCGTGGGTCTGTGCGGGCTTGGCGCGGTTCTCGGCGTCGTTCTTATGGCGGCTGGTCACCGTCCGGATGACGCGGCGGACCACCCGGTTGCCGGCGTGCGCTCAGAGCGCCCCGAGGCGATCGACGACCAACCCCGGTTACCGGCGTCGGCGGATGCTGGACCTTCCATCACAGCGGGTGGGGCTGCACCGGCTGTGACCGTGCCCGCTAGCAGCCCGGTCTCCCACGCGGGGGCCGCGGTCCGGTCCGCAGAGCCGACGTCGGTCTCAGCGCCGCCGGCCACGACGCCGGCCGCTGCGGCCCAGTCGTCGCCACCGGTACCGGGCATGACCGTGTTGCTGCCCTCCGCCCAACCGTCGTCCACACCGTTGCTCGCTCCGTCGTGCCGTTCCGGTCATGGTCACGGGCAT
>NZ_CAUVXO010000066.1:0-16906 GCF_963555865.1 Protofrankia sp. Cr1 | reverse complement strand
GTACGCAACATCGCGCCGTTGTGGGGAACCGGCGTGGGGAACCGGCGTGGGACCGGACTCCGCGCCGGCATGTGTTCCCCGCGACGTCCGACGGCGACGTCCGCCCAGTCAGGTAGACGAGCCGGTGTCGGCGCTCAGGTCACGGCCCGGCCCAGTACCCGTGCGAGGGCGGCCTCAACCTCGTCGCTGAGGCTGGGGGATGCGGCTACGGGCTGCCCAGGTCCGCTCCCCCGCGACACCCGCGGATCGGGAACCGAAAGATCCTCGGCGGCCGAGGCCGGCGAGACCTCCCGGCCGCAGTCCCGGCACGAGACGGCACCCAGGGCCTTGGCCAGATGCGTGGAGCCGCAGCCAGCGCACCGGTCAAGAATGTCCGACCATCCTGTCACCAGCTGGCACGGCGGACAGAACAGAACCTGTTCACCTTCGACTACCGCCCGTCGCCACGGACTGGATCCGCGCGCGGGATCGGTCTGGCGGATGTGACAACGAAAACACGGCATCGTGCAAGCACTAACTCCCTCACGTTCCCCCGAAGCCTCCGGGTGCGCGAAAAACCACAATCGCACACCCTTTGGCCAACCAGCTCCCTCAAGGCCTCCGGGTGCGCGAAAAACTACAATCGCACACCCTTTGGCCAACCAGCCCCCTCGAAGCGGATTACAGGGCCGCGAGCGCCTTGAGATATTCACCATGGTCGCGTGCTTCACCTGGTCCGTTGACAACAGTCCAGCGCACAGTGCCGTCCTTGTCGATGACGAAGGTCGCGCGCACGGCGAACCCCTTGCTCTCTTCCAGCACGCCATAGCTGCGTGCCACCTCACCGTGCGGCCAGAAGTCGGCGAGGAGCGGAAAGTCATAGCCCTCGCGATCGGCCCACACCTTGTGGGCGTAGGGCGAGTCGACCGAGACCGCGAGCACCTGCACGTCGTCGTTCTGGAACGCGGAGAGGTCGTCACGGACCGCACAGAGCTCGCCCTGGCAGATCCCGGTGAAGGTGAGCGGATAGAACAGGAGCACGACGTTGCGACGCCCGCGGAACTCCGAGAGCGTGACCTCCTCGTTGTTCTGATCACGCAGAGTGAAGTCTGGGGCGGCGGTGCCCACCTCTACGGCCACTGGTCAATCCTCTCGACGGAAGGCGGTGTCACGTTGCAGGCGACGTCACGTTGGGAAAGGGCGGTCGGCCACCCGCACCCAGCATGCCACCTGATCAACGTTGGCATCCCTACGGCAGGCCGGACGGCTGCGCCGGCACTGCAATCGTGCGGAACCGATGTGTCCGGAGTCTCGTTTCCTGATGTCGCGGCCAGTAACATTTGCCTCGTTGCATCGCTCCGGGTAAAAATCCGCTACCTCGGTCCCGGTCGGCATGCCGGCTATCAGACCGGATGCGGACATCGGGCCGGATGCGGACATGGACATGGACGCGGACCAGGCCCCGCCGGACGGAACCGTGCGCAATGACCGATCTTGACCCACCGGGGCAATACTGTTGTCAGCTGTGGCCGGGCGACCGGCGGCACTCCGAACAGGGGAACGCAGTGACCGGGCAGACCTTCGGTCCGTACGGCCAGTCCGATCGGGGCCGGCAGTCATCCGGGCTTCAACGCGTGAACGGGTACGGCCCGCCCCGATCCGGCCGCGCATACCCGACCTCGGCGACAGCCGTCCCCAGCGGCTACCCGCAGCCGACGGCTACCGGCATCCACGGCAAGCGCCGCAACCCCTGCGCCAGCTGGCTCGGCCTACCTTTGATCACTCTTGGTATATACACCATCGTCTGGATCTACAAGACCAACAAGGAACTCAGCGAGTATGACCGACGAATCGTGGTCGATCCGACCCTCTCAGTATTCGCGGTGACCCTGGGTGTCCTCCTTCTCGCTCCGCCGCTCGTCGCCGTGTGGCGGTTGTGTGCACGCACACGCCAGGCACAACAATCAGCCGGCCTGCCTCCGTTGCGAACCGGGGTCGCGTTCACGATCTTTCTTCTCGGTTTCGGGCCGCTGAATCTCCAGAGTGAGATCAACCGCATCTGGGACCGGTACCCGACCGCGGTCGAAGGGCAGCAGGTCCCCTTGCCCGCCTGACCCGACCCACCGCGCTGCGCGCTGCCCCGGTCAAAAACCCCCTCCGGCCCTGGCCGCCACCGGACCCAGCTGGCGGCCAGGGACCCAGGAAGCCCTACCGGTGCCGGACCCGCTGGGACTTCGGTGCGGCCAGCCGCATTCCGGCCCATTCCGCGGCGACGCTCACAGTGCTTGTCTGCACCAGGCCGACTGTCGGCACCGCCTCCAGGACGTCGCTGGGCTCGACATGCCCAGGCCTGCCGGCCTTCGGTGTCAGAAGCCAGATCACCCCAGCCTCGGACAGCTGGCGGCGCGCGTCGATGAGTGCCTCCACAAGGTCGCCGTCGTCGTCCCGCCACCACAGCAGTACGACGTCGACCACATCGTCAGAATCCTCCGGGACGAGTTCCGTTCCGCTGGCAGAGGTGACAGCACCTAGAAGATCACGGGCGATGTCATCGTCTTCGTTGAGCGACTGAACCAGTACCCCTGGCGTGATACCCAGACGTTCCGCACGCCGCTGACCCTCGGCGTTCGCCGCGGTCGGACTCACCCTCAACAACCTCCTGCTCGTGTCAGCCGCACACGGACACGCTGTCCGCATGCAACGGCCGGGCAGCACGGCGGTCTCTCGATCCACCTACTGCCCGCATCGCCGTGGACCTAGTCCACCGGAGCACCCCCGGGCAGCGCAAGTGCCACGCCGGTAGTTGTGGACAAAGGTGTCGCTCTCGCCGTCTCATCCGGACAGGAACGAGAGCCGAACCGTGCGCTCGGGATTGTCCACGTTGAGATCAACCAATGCGATCGACTGCCATGTACCGAGTAGCAGGCCGCCATCGAGGACCGGAACGGTCAACGACGGTGCGATCAGCGCAGGCAGGACGTGTGACCTTCCGTGACCTTTTGAGCCATGGGCATGCTGCCATGCGCGATCGGTGGGCAACAGGTCTGCGAGCGCGGCGAGAAGATCCGCGTCGCTGCCCGAACCGAGCTCAAGGACGGCGAGGCCGGCGGTCGCATGTGGGACGAACACGGACAGCAACCCATCCCCGCGACCGGTGACGAAGCGCCGCGCGGCAGCGGTGAGATCCCAAACACATTCCCCGTCGCCGGTGTGCACCGACACCGTCGTCGTCTCCATGGACCGCCCTTCGTGGTCACCTGCCGCCCACCGTCCGCACCTTCCATTGTCTCCAACCGTTCCACAAAGCCAGCACAGCGGCGACACGACCCCGCCAGATCGGCGGCGGCGATGTGGCGGAGGCGGTTCTGCCCGGCTGATGCCGCTTCCGGCCCCGGCCGCCGACCCGCGCCCCTATCGCCAGGCGGCGAGGGTGGAGGGTGACGAGACCGCCCACACAGAGCACGATGGACGGGGAGCCACCCGCGACCAAGCATGCGAACAACGACCAAGCGACGGCAGGGAGAACGCGTGGCGAAGGACAGCGGCAGGAGGTTCTCGGTCATCACCGACGGGCTTCCCAGCCAGTTGCCGGACATCGACCCGTCCGAAACCAGCGAATGGCTGGATTCCCTGGATGCGGTGATCGACGAGCAGGGCCGGGGACGGGCACGATTCCTCATGCTCAAACTGCTGGAGCGGGCCCGAGAGAAGGCCGTCGGTGTGCCCGGGCTCACCAGCACTGACTACATCAACACCATTCCACCGGAGCAGGAACCGTGGTTCCCGGGCGACGAACACATCGAACGGCGCATACGCGCATATATTCGATGGAATGCGGCAATCATGGTGAGTCGGGCGAATCGTCCGGAATACGGCGTTGGCGGTCATATCGCCACGTATGCATCCAGTGCCGCACTCTACGAGGTCGGTTTCAACCACTTCTTCCGCGGCAAGGACAAGCTGACCGCGGGGCCCGGCGGCGACTCCGGTGACCAGATCTTCGTCCAGGGCCATGCCTCCCCGGGAATCTACGCCAGAGCCTTCCTCGAGGGCCGGCTGACCACCGGAGCTCTTGATGCGTTCCGCCGGGAGGGTGCGGCGGATGGACTTCCGTCATACCCGCACCCACGCCTGATGCCCGACTTCTGGGAGTTCCCGACCGTCTCGATGGGCCTCGGGCCGATCCATGCCATCTATCAGGCCCGGTTCAACCGATACCTGCTGAACCGGCGGATCAAGGACACGTCGCGCAGCCGGGTATGGGCCTTCCTGGGTGACGGCGAGATGGACGAGCCCGAGTCGATCGGCGCCCTCGGCATCGCCGCCCGGGAGGAACTCGACAACCTGATCTTCGTCGTGAACTGCAACCTGCAGCGTCTCGACGGCCCGGTACGCGGCAACGGCAAAATCATGCAGGAACTGGAGTCGCTGTTCCGCGGCGCCGGCTGGAACGTCATCAAGGTGGTCTGGGGCCGCGACTGGGACCCGCTGCTCGCCCAGGACACCGACGGAGTCCTGGTGCACCGGATGAACACGACGCCGGACGGCCAGTTCCAGACCTACACGACGTCGTCCGGAGCCTACATCCGGGAGCATTTCTTCGGCGCGGACGCGCGCCTGCGCCGCATGGTCAAGGACCTCTCCGACGACGATCTGCGCAAACTTTCCCGTGGTGGTCACGACTACCGCAAGCTCTACGCCGCCTACAAGGCCGCAACCGAGCATGCCGGCCAGCCCACGGTCATCCTCGCCCACACCATCAAGGGCTGGACGCTGGGCAAGGACTTCGAGGCCCGCAATGCCACGCACCAGATGAAAAAACTCAGCAAGGGTGAGCTGAAGGAGTTTCGCGACCGTCTCTACCTGGAGATTCCCGACGCCGAGCTGGAGGCGGACCTGCCGCCGTACTTCCATCCCGGCCTGGATTCGGACGAAATCCAGTACATGCGGGAACGGCGGGCCACACTGGACGGCTCGCTGCCCAAGCGGGTCGTACGGACGCGGCCCCTTCCGCAGCCGCCAAAATCAATCTTCGACGACCTGCGGCGCGGCTCGGGTAAACAACCGGTGGCGACGACCATGGCCTTCGTCCGCCTTCTCAAAGATCTGATGAAGACGAAGGAAATAGGCGCCCGATTCGTTCCGGTAATTCCGGACGAAGCCCGCACCTTCGGCATGGACGCCATGTTCCCGACCGCGAAGATATACTCGCCGCACGGGCAGCGTTACGAGGCCGTCGACCGCGACCTGCTGCTCTCCTACCAGGAGTCCGAATCCGGCCAGATGCTCCACGAGGGCATCAACGAAGCCGGCTCGATGGGCTCGGTCATCGCCGCGGGCACCGCGTATGCCACGCACGGGGTCCATATGATCCCGGTGTACGTCTTCTACTCGATGTTCGGATTCCAGCGGACCGGCGACCAGATGTGGGCGTTCGGAGACCAGCTCGGCCGCGGTTTCCTGCTCGGTGCCACCGCCGGGCGAACCACGCTCAACGGTGAGGGGCTCCAGCACCAGGACGGCCATTCGCTGCTGCTCGCGTCGACGAACCCGGCCTGCGTGGCCTACGACCCGGCGTTCGCCTTCGAGATATCCCACATCGTCCGCGACGGCCTCGACCGGATGTACGGCGAGCGCGACGAAAACGTCTTCTATTACATGACCGTCTACAACGAGCCTTTCCCGCAGCCGGCCGAACCGGCCGGGATAGACCCGGCACAGATTCTCGCCGGGATGTACCTGTTCCGACCGTTCACCCAAACGGGGTTGGCCGCCCGAACGCCGGTAGACCTCGGGTCGGGAACCGTGCCCAACCGCGCGCAGCTGCTGGCGAGCGGTACCGGGATGCGGTGGGCGTTGGACGCGCAGGAGCTTCTCGCGAACGACTTCGGCGTGGAAACGGACGTGTGGTCGGTGACCTCCTGGAACGAACTGCGCCGGGAGGCTCTCGCCTGCGAGGAGCACAACCTGCTGAATCCGGATTCGGTGGAGCGCCAGCCGTATGTGACCCGCATCCTGGAAGGGGCACCTGGACCGGTCATCACCGTAAGCGACTGGATGCGCGCGGTGCCCGACCAGATCTCACGGTGGATTCCCCAGGACTACACCTCGCTGGGCACCGACGGATACGGCCGCTCCGACACCCGGGCGGCGCTGCGGCGCCACTTCCACGTCGACGCCCAGTCGATCACGGTGGCGACCCTGGAGGCGCTGGCCCGCCATGGCGCGGTCAAGGCGGCCGTCGTCGAGGATGCAATCCGTCGTTACGGGCTGCGCGAGTAGGACCCCTGCGGGCCCAGGGCCGGGCGCATGCCCGCCTGAGGTGACTGCCGGCATCCCGCGGTAGCGGGATGCCGGCAGCAGGCGCTGTCGCGGCCTCACCCTGTGGTGGCTCACCGGCCAAGAGATGCGTGCATCTCCCAGACCAGAATTTCCGCCGGCCCGGCCGGGGCACTGACCGCGAGCCCGTCGCAGTCTCGGATCCGGGCTGCGTCACCAGCCGCGAGATCGCCGACGGTCTCCACCGTGACCGTGCCGCGCGCGACGAACAGGTGCACCCAGGGCGCGGACGGCAGCTGCACGCGGCCGGACCCGGGCAGTCGCGCACCGTGCAGGACTGCATTGTTCTGCCGAATGTCGACCGCCGCCTGCGAGCCGGCTCCGCCCGCGATCGCCACCAGACTGCCGGTCGCCAGCGTGTCCGTCACATCGATCTGGGCATAACCGGGGGTGATACCCGACGTGTCCGGAATAATCCACATCTGAATAAAATGAACCGTACCGGGATCCCCTGGAAAGCATTCGTGCACCCCGGAGCACGGTGCCGCGTTCATCTCCGCATGCAGGATCCCGGTGCCCGCGCTCATCCGCTGAACAACCCCGGGCCGGATCACACCGCTGATTCCAGTGGAATCGGTGTGCACAAGCTCACCCGCGAGGACCCAGGTCACGATCTCCATGTCCCGGTGCGGGTGGGCGTCAAAGCCGCCACCAGGAGCGACACGGTCGTCGTTGCTGACCAGCAGAAGGCCGAAATGGGTATTGGCGGGATCATAGTGGCGACCGAACGCGAACGAGTGGCGCGAGTCCAGCCACGGGTTTCGGGTCACGGCCCGGCCCTCCGAGCGCCTCACGGCAATCGCCGTTCCTCGCGACGTCGAGATATCAGTCACAGTCCCGCCCTTCCCTTTCCTGCTACCCACGCGCCCCTGTCCGCTACCATCGGTGCGGCTACGATCAGCGGGCGAGTTGTCGTAGAGTGCGTACGATGCACATCCGGCCAGCCCCACATCCGGCCAGACCATCGTCCAACGTAATCGCCCTCACCTCGGAGCCGGGACGGTCCCGAGCAGTAGGTTCCAAAGGCCTCTGACGACGCGAGAAGTATGCCCATGAGGTCACTTCACGCTCGGACGAGCCCCCATTGATCGCACCGTCGTCGGCCCTCACAACCCCAGGGGGCCACGGGCCCGACGAAAGAGCTATGATCTCGTTACCTTTGCCCCTACCAACCCCCTCGGGGCCTTTGGCCAGGTGGCCCCGACGCAACGCGAGTGCCTCGCGAGGAGGCGATGTGACGGCTGCCGACAGCACGGCGGAACAGATGTCATCGGCCGCCAGCTACATGATTGCCACTTGGCGTTACCGCATGAATGCGAGGCCGTGAGATGGCCCGCATCGTACTCGGGAAACAGCCATGATTCTGCGGTCGCGGCGGATCGACCGACTGGAGGACCACCCGAACCTGCGTGGTATTCTCGCGATCCTCACCCAGCTGGTACACGCCAGCGACACGGAACTCGGCCAACTCGCGTCAGTCTGGCGCAACACGCCACAACTCGCGGCCGCGCGCGACAAGGCGTTGTCGCCGGATGCCCCGCTGGTTGTCGAGGTTCTCGCCGCCTTCGACGCGCTCTCGGCGATCTATGCCGACGACCTCGCGGGCATCGACGACTATGTGACGGTTGATCCCGGCATCACCGCGACCGCGCTCAAAGCGGTCCGCGACGCGATCGCCGCCGCCTACGCCAAACCGATTCTCACCCGGTCGGAGTACTCGGCCTTGATGCGATCGTGGCGGGTGGTCTATCCCCGCGGCCGGGGACACGAGCCGGACCTCGGTCCCTTCGGCTCCGAGGTCAAACGGGTCCTCGCGGCTCTGCCGGTACTGGCACGCCGCTGCCACGACGCCGACAGCCTGCGGGTCTACGACGGTCTGCTCGTCACCGCGCTCACCCGCGATGAGATCGAGCATCGGGACGCCATGGAAGCAGCGTTCAACAGCGCGGTGCGTACCGGCCGCCGGCGCGTCTGGACCCTGGTTCGGCGTAGCGCAGCCGAGGGGTTCTGGCGCCTGTGTCCGTCCTGCCGCAAAATGATCAATCTTGAGGATGCCGATGCGGACCAGCGTGTCATGGAACTGTGCGCGGACCTCGCCTGCGCGCTGCTCGTCCAGGACATCCTCGACCCCGATACAGCGGCCAACCTGACGGCGCCGCTGCACACGCTTGTCCCGCTCCAGAACCGCCACGGCGGCGAGCGGCGGCAGACCGGCCGAGGTCTTCCTCCTGGTAGATCACCAGACTAGCCGCGTTCGTGGTAAACCTCAGCTGGCCGTAGCGCCGGCACCCGCGTCGACGCCGGGCGTGCCCGCACCGGACGGTAGGGCCGCCTGGGCATGATCTTGCTGGTCACGAGGGCGGCGGATACCCCGATGGCGACACCCGCCAGCACGTCACTCGGGTAGTGGACACCGACATAGACCCGCGAGAACGCCACGCCTGTGGCGATGATCCCGACCGGGATCGCCGCGACGGGTGCGTCCATCGCGACCGCGGTCGCGAAGGCGGCCGCAGATGCGGCATGCCCGGAGGGAAACGAGAAAGTCGTCAGGTCCCGGCGGAGTCGGCGGCGCAGCGGTATGCCGTGACGATCAGGCCGGTCCCGGCGGAACACCATCTTGGCCGGCCCGTTCGCGGTCGCGCTGGCAAGCCCCAGGGCCACCATGCCCCGCACTGCCCCGCGCCTGCGCCGTCCCCTGCTGACGCCGAGAGCCACCGCTGTCCCCCACCACAGCAGACCGTGGTCGCCCGCCCGGGACAGGCCCTGCAGAATCGGGTCGAGGAGCGGACGCGTACCGGCAAGACGGACGAAGACGGCCCGGTCCACGGCGGAAACGGCGGAAACCAGCAGCCGTGCCCCATCAACGATCAGTGCTCGTCGGATGGCGAGACTCCGCGGATGGCAGATCGCGTCACGCGGTCACGCCAGGTCGGCGCGCCAGGTCGGCACGTCAGGTGGTCCGGCCACGCGGCGTCGGCAGGGCCGTCTGGTGGCGCGTCACGACCGCCGCGGCCGCGGTACTCACCAGGCTCGGAAGCCCCCGCCGCGGTTCGATGATCCTCCCCGTCGGCAAAATCTCACCAGTGTCGTCAAACAAGATCACACCGTTGCACAGCAGGCTCCATCCCTGGTCGCAGTGCCGGATCGTCACCCGCGCCGCATCCCGGTCGGGACCGGCGGCGGGCGGGCAGGGCGGGGAGTGAGGACAGCCCGCCAGGCCGGGTAGCGAAGACGCGGTGGGTACCTGTGAACTCGCCGACGTCCTTGTCGATGGATCTCCAGAAACCGTTGTTGCTCGCACAGTCACAGAAGATTACGCCCCCAGGTAACGGACGTCACATCGACCTACCTTCCTTCGCAGTAGACATGGTTCCCATCTAGGGCCTATGCGATGGATCTTCGATCGCGCGGATCAATGCCCACCGGAAGGGCCCTGGACACAGTTCGCATGTGGACGCGGTTGCGGTCCGGGCACGGTTTAGAGCGCCGCAGCCACGGCTCGACGCGCTTCGTAGCCGACCGCTTCTTGGTTGCGACCACTACTACCGTCGACCAACACGGTGGAACCACCCGGTGACAGACACCGAATATATTGATCCCACCCGATGACGGGAAAGCACCTTCGATACCTTTTCCTGGACTCATTGCAGCCCGGTACCCGGCCCGTTGCCCGCCGGCCTCACGAGAGACCCGGCCGGGTCCGTACAGAGCGGTTCATGTCGATGAAGATGCTGAGGTACCGACCGTCAACCCCATCGCTGCCGACCGACCCATACAGATGGCGATGAACCGGCTACGGTCGACGAGCCTGATACGCCCGGCCCGCCTGCGTCGGCACCGGCTGATAATCGTTCTGATTGTCCTGGCCAGCGCATTGCGGGTGCTGGCGATGGCCGCCTACCGCCCTGCATTCGAGTTCGCCGGCGACTCCTACGCCTACCTCCAGCTGGCCCGGTACCTCAGCCCGGACACGGTGCGGCCCGCGGGCTATCCGGTGGCGCTGCACGCATTGTCCGTTACCGGCGAGCTGTGGGTGGTGCCCGCCGTCCAACACGCTCTTGGTCTGGGGCTCGGGCTTGCCGTCTATGCACTTCTGACGCACCGCGGCGTCGCGCCCACGATCGCGGCGCTGGCGGCAGCACCGGTTCTCCTCGACGCCTATCAGGTGAACATCGAGCATTTCGTCATGGCGGAAACGCTGTTCGACGCGCTGCTTGTCGCCGGGCTCGTCGCCCTGTTGTGGGATCGGGAACCGCCGCTGTGGGCCTGCGGGCTCGCCGGCGGCGCGCTGGCGCTCGCCGCGCTCGTCCGCACGGTGGGTGTCGTCCTCGGGATCCTGGCGCTGGCCTACCTCATAGCCCGACGGTTCGGGTGGTCGCGGTCCGTCGCGTTCGCCGGGACCCTGGCCGCACCGCTGCTCGGGTATGCGTTCTGGTTCCATTCGGTGCACGGCTCCTATGCCCTGAGCGGCGGTGACGCCTACTGGCTCTACGGCCGGGTCGCGCCGATTGCCGACTGCGCACGTCTCGACCTCACTCCGGCGGCACGGCAGCTGTGTTCTGCGCACCCGCCGAGCGAGCGACCCGGCCCGAACTACTACGTGTGGAACCGCAACAGCCCGCGCTTCACCGTCGCTCTCCCCGACGCCGCGAAAAAGGCCGCGATGACCGACTTCGCCCACCAGGTGATCGAACACCAACCGGCGGACTACACGCGGATGGTGACCGGCGAAGTGGCCCACTACTTCGCGCCCGGGCGGTGGGTGGGTCGGCGTGACTGGCCCGTCGGCACCTGGGGGTTCCCCGCCTACCCGGTGCCCTTGTACTGGAACATCAACGCGCCCCTCGCGACCTTCGACGGTGAGCTGGTCGCCCGTGCCGTGTCCCCGACGCCGGCCGCGGTTCTGCGGGTCTACCAGCGCCATGGCTACACCCCCGGGCCGGCGTTGGGCGCGATGGTGGCCCTCGGTGTCGCCGCGGTGTTCCGCAAGGCGCCCCGACGTTCGTCGCGCGCAGAGCACGACGAACGGCGGCGGATCCGAGCCGACTGTGCACTGCTGGTGGCCGCGGGAACAGCCCTGCTCGTCGTCCCATCGGCAACCGTGTGCTTCGACTACCGGTACATGCTGCCCACGCTGGTGCTGTTCCCCCCGGCTGCGGCGTTCGGCTGGCAACAGATCACCCGGGTGCGCGCCGCCCGCCGCCAATCGGCCGAGGAGCCCGGAGCCGGAGAGGCGCCCAGCTGGCCACCGGAACTTCCGACAGCTGACAACAAAGACTTCTACGATCACGATGTGAACAACCGGATTTGCCCGATGCAGACCTTCCGACCCGGGGCGCCCACAGGCGGCGGAGCAGCATGAGCACCCGACATGAGGTAACCGTCTCAGCGTCGGCCGAGCGCGACCTGCAACGACTACCGGACAAAACGGCCGGCGAGATCCGCCGCTTCCTCAACGGCCCGCTGCGCAACGACCCGCGGAAGGCTGGAACTCCCCTATCCCAGGCGCGGTCCACCATGTGGGAGGCGACCGGCCCGGCTTGGCGGATCCTCTACCAGGTGGATGCCAATACCCTTACCATCCGCATCATGGTCGTTGCTCAGCGAAGCGAATCTGGCCGTCGCGCTTCATAGCCGACGACGATCGCGCCCGGCATTGGGCCTAGGGCGTGCCTGATGGATGTTGGCCGATGCAGGCGATGATCCAGAAAATAGCCCGCAAGTAAGTCATATTCTGTCCTATTTAGGAGATGAGGTAGATATATTAAATTTCATAGCTTATGTTCTTCTTGTGAGGTTATCATGCAATAAGATCAACCGAGGGTTCCTAGCGAGGTGAGCGCCAGATGGACGCAACCGATCTTCAGCTATCGACCGGCGAAGGCAGCCCCAGCCTGCCGCCCGATGGCACCGACGATGCCTGGCGTGAGCTGGGCACACGATTAAGATCGCTCCGCGAAGTACGAATACTTCGCGGACTGTCCCAGGCGGCGCTGCGCGATCTGGCCGATGCGATGCGCCCGCTCGATCTCCCCGCCGACGCGACGGTGTGCCGCGCGGGTGACCCCGTCCGCCACCTGTTCATTCTCGTCTCCGGCCGCTGGGACGTCCCCGGCAATGTGATCGGCCTCGCGGCACCGCGACAGGATGACGCCGCCACCGGCGAACCGGGCAATGCCACACCCGATGAACCGCGCCGACACGGCTGCACCGCCTGCACGCTCACTGCCGCACGGGTGTGGACGGTGCCGCTCACCACGCTGGATCAGGTGACCGCGGCCAGCGTGACGAGTGGGGTCCGACGTCCCGGGCTCAGCGTTGACGTCGCCGGGGTTGGCCAACGGTTGGGCCGGCGACCCGGACGGCAGACGCTGCGAGACGTTACCTTCCGGGTCGCACCGGGTGAGCTGGTCGCCATCGTCGGTTCGAGCGGCGCCGGGAAGACCATGCTGCTGGAGACGATGGCGGGACTACGCGCACCGGTTGAAGGCGTGGTCCGATATGACGGCGTCGACCGGCACACGAATCCGGCGCTGTTCCGGTCGTCCCTGGGCTACGTACCGCAGGATGACATCATTCACCGAACGCTTTCGCTCGAGCGGACGCTCTGGCACGCCGCCCGATTGCGGCTGCCCGCGGACTCCTCACCGCGCCATCTCACGGACGCCGTACGACATGTCCTGGGCGAGCTCGGTCTTGCCCATCTGGCCAGCGCAGAGGTCCGCTCGCTGTCCGGCGGTGAGCGCAAGCGTGCCTGCGTCGCAGTCGAGCTGCTGACCAGACCCCGGGTGTTCTTTCTCGACGAGCCGACATCCGGGCTGGATCCGGCGACCGCAGCCGACCTGATGCGGCTGCTGCGACGGTTGGCAGACGGTGGTACCACGGTCGTGCTGGCCACCCACAACGTCTCCGACCTGCGTGTGTGCGATTCAGTCGTCTTCATGGCCCAGGACGGCAATCTGGCTTTTGCCGGGCCGGTAGACCGGGCGTGCCACTACTTCGGGACGGCCACGATCGAGGAGGTCTACGGCCGGCTTGCCTATGAGGACACTCCGCAAACCTGGGGCCGACGGTTTGCCCGCGACCAGGAACATGTGCCGAGTTCCCCGACGCCACACTCATTCTCGGCCGGTGGGACAGACAAACCTTCCAGTGGCTCGGCGGGACAACCGCCAGGTGCGGTTCGCCAGTGGCACCTAC
Organism: Protofrankia sp. Cr1; assembly: GCF_963555865.1. Lineage (NCBI taxonomy): Bacteria > Bacillati > Actinomycetota > Actinomycetes > Frankiales > Frankiaceae > Protofrankia > Protofrankia sp. Cr1. The sequence goes on along the minus strand of NZ_CAUVXO010000066.1, from coordinate 3,385 downwards.
TGACCCGACGCAACGTCGAGATTCTCGCCCGGGACCGGCTCACGCTGGCCATCCTGCTCGGCTCGCCGGTGATGATCCTACTGATGTTCGTCGTGTTGTTCCGGCCGCATGCCTTCACCGCCGGGAACCCCGATCCCGGCGCCACGATGATGACGGCCTTCTGGGTGACTTTCGGCGGCTTCTTCTTCGGTGTCACCTACGGGCTGCCGCAGATCTGTGGGGAGTTGGCGATCCTGCGGCGAGAACGGCTCGTCGGCGTTCGGCTCGGTCCGTATGTGCTGTCGAAGCTCGCCGTCCTGCTACCCCTGCTGGTCGCCGTCGACACGATCACCATAGGCCTGCTGCGGGCGCTGGACCGGCTGCCCGCCCTCGGCGTGGCGCAGGCCGCAACCTTGCTGGTGACATTGCTGCTGGCATCGACCGCCGCGCTCTGTCTGGGCCTGCTGACCTCGGCGGCCGTGTTCAACCCGGCACAGGCCACCGTCGCCCTGCCGATGCTGTGTTTCCCGCAGGTGCTGTTCTCCGGTGCGATACTGCCGATCCCCGCGATGGCCCCGGCCGGTAAGGCGATCAGCTACGCCATGTCCAACCGGTGGGCATTCGAGGGGTTCGGACACAGCGTCGGGCTGGAACGCCTGTGGGCCCACGGCGGTTCACCGCTCGGCCCACCGCTGCTGGCGTCCTACGGCACGACATTCACCCACGCCGCCTGGCTGGACTGGGCGATTCTCAGCGGCTTCACGACCATGTTACTGGCGGCAACTTACCTCGTGCTGAACGCCCGCTTCAGCGTACGCCCGGTCCGGTCCGCATGACTACGGCACCGCTCGGCCCAGCCCAGGCCGGCCAGTCGGGCGCGGACATCGACCCGTCGCTGTCCGCCTTCCTCGCCGCCTACCCCCACTACGCCACCACTACCCGACTAGACGAACTGCGGGCCGTCGAGTACAGCCATCTTGATGCGGACGGCGGAATCTACCTGGACTACACCGGCGCAGGAGTATGCGCCGACGCGCAACTGCGCGCGCATGCCGCCCGCCTGCACAACCGCTGTTTCGGCAACCCCCATTCGGACAGCCCGGCGTCGAAGGCGACCACGGAACTGGTGGAGCAGACCCGGCGGGCCGTGCTGGAGTACTTCAACGCCTCGCCGGACGAATACGTTGCGATCTTCACGCCGAACGCAACCGGAGCATGCCGACTCGTAGCCGAATCATATCGGTTCGGCGCGCGGACCCGGTTCGTCCTGACCTACGATAACCACAATTCGGTCAACGGTATCCGGGAGTTCGCGAACATGCGGGGCGCGGTGACGCAGTACGTTCCGGTCACCGCACCCGATCTTCGGATCGACGACGCGTCGGTTCGGGCCGCACTGGCGCAGCCGAGGCCGGGGGTTACCGAAGCGGCCCTACGAATGGTGGTCAGCGGATCCGTTCCGTGGGCGGGCCACCCGCGCCGTCGGGCGGCACAACGCCGAATAGGCCGGTCCTGGGCCGAGGCAGGTGGCCAGGGTGCCCTTTGGCGGGACCCCGGCAGCCACTCGACGCACGACCGTGGGCTGTTCGCATTTCCCGCGCAGAGCAACTTCACCGGAGTCCAACATCCGTTACACTGGGTGGACACCGCCCACGAGTATGGCTACGATGTATTGCTCGATGTAGCCGCCTATGTTCCGACCAATCGGCTTGACCTGTCCGCGGTCCACCCCGATTTCATACCGGTGAGCTGGTACAAGGTCTTCGGCTTCCCGACCGGCGTGGGATGCCTCATCGCCCGGCGGGATGCGTTGGTGCGGTTACGCAGACCGTGGTTTTCCGGTGGGACGATTCAGGCTGTCAGCGTGCAGGGCGGCTGGCACACACTGACCGAGGACGAGAGCGCGTTTGAGGACGGCACCCTCAACTTTCTCGCCATCCCGGACATCGAGATCGGCCTGTCCTGGATCAGGAACATCGGAATCGACCTGATCCATACCAGGGTCGCCTGCCTCACCGGCTGGCTGCTCGACCGGCTTGTTGCACTATGTCATAGTAGTGGCGCGCCGATGGTACGGATATACGGGCCGACCGAATCCCGCGACCGGGGCGGAACAATCGCCTTCAACCTGCTGGATCCGAATGGCAACGTCGTGGACGAGCGTGCGGTGGCCCGAGACGCCTCGGCTGCCGGCATCTCGCTGCGCACCGGCTGTTTCTGCAATCCTGGGGTCGGAGAGGGCGCGTTCCACATCACCAAGGCAGCCGTCACCGGTTCTATCCGACACAGCGTCCGGTCCTTGGACGACTACCTGGACATGCTTAAGCTTCCCAGTGCCGGCTCGATCCGGGTGTCGCTCGGCCTGGCGTCGAACATCGAGGACGTCGACCGGTTGCTGCAACACCTCCAGACAACGTATCAGGACCGCTTTTCCGACCTATCCGGCCTCGAGCCTCGGCTACGCTGCTGATTTCCTCAGAGCCCGTTTTAGATCTTCTGCCCAGCCCGCCGGTTCGCGATCGAGCAAAAGATCCAAAATAGGCCTCCATGCCCTGCCACACACGAAGCGATGGCCGATACGTCAGGAGACGTTGACCCCGAAGTCGAGGGCGATCCCCCGCAGACCGGAGGCGTAGCCTTGGCCGACCGCGCGGAACTTCCACTCGTTGGAGTGCCGGTAGAGCTCCCCGAAGATCATTGCCGTCTCGGTCGACGCGTCCTCAGTGAGATCGTAACGGGCGATCTCCGTGCCAGCCGTCGAGTCGACCACCCGGATGAACGCCTCCCGGACCTGGCCGAATGTCTGCCGACGCGCCTCCGCATCGTAGATCGACACCGCGAAGACGACCTTGGATGCCTGTGGGGTGAGCGCGAACAGCTCGACGGTGATCTGCTCGTCATCTCCCCCACCGCCGCCGACGAGGTTGTCGCCCAGGTGCTTCACGGCTCCGTCAGGGCTCACCAGGTTGTTGAAGAAGACGAAGTACTGGTCGGACAGAACCTTGCCCCAGTCGTTGACGACGATCGCGCTCGCGTCTAGGTCGTAGTCCGCACCGGAGGTCTGGCGTACCTGCCAGCCGAGGCCGACGGTCACCGCCGTGAGGTTCGGAGCGACCTTGCTGAGCGACACATTGCCGCCCTTGGACAGCGACACCGATGCCATGCCTCAAGCCTAACGCCTCGCTCCCGCCTGCGGTGGCGCATGGGCCACGATCCGCGTCCGGGATCTTAAGAGCAACCGGCAACAGGGACGCGGCGTCGCGCGGCTGGGACGCACCCCAGCCCCGCTCCTTGATCCACGCCCCTACTGTCGGGCGCTCTAACGATGTGAATCTGATGCTCCTGCCACAACACCAGATTCACATCGTTCCCACAGAGCGTCCGGTAGCCCTCACCCGGTCGGGGC
>NZ_CAUVXO010000065.1:12716-17723 GCF_963555865.1 Protofrankia sp. Cr1 | reverse complement strand
GGCTATCCGCCGAACCCCGGCTACCAGAACGCTCCCGGCTATCCACCGGGCCCCAGGCAGCCCGTACCGCCGAATTACGGGCCCGGATCATACGACCCGTCGGCTCCGTTCGGACGCCATCCGGCGACCGGGGAACCGTACTCGGACAAGCAGAAGCTTGTTGCCGGGCTGCTTCAGATTTTCCTGGGTGGCTTCGGGGCAGGGCGATGGTATCTGGGCGACACCAGCACCGCACTCGCCCAGTTGTTCACCTGTGGTGGCCTCGGGATCTGGGCGCTGATCGACGGGATTCAGATTCTTACCGGCGATGTGCGTGACGTGCAGGGCCGGCCACTTCGTGATTGATCAGAATCACTCTTTCGGAGCTGCGGGCCGTGGCCGGTTGCTACTCGGTGTGACCGGGTGCGCGCTCGGCATCGGCTATCTTGTCGTTGTTGATCCGCACGACCCGGATGCGGTCATGCCGCGCTGTCCGACGAAGATTGTCACCGGGCTCGACTGCCCGGCATGTGGAGGCCTTCGGCTGGTTCACGACCTGCTTCACGGTCATGCGAGGGCTGCGGTTCACGACAATCCCTTTGTCCTGCTCTGCAGTCCGGTGCTGATGTACCTGGGCTGGCGGCACCTGCGTGCGGCCAGCCTGGGCGAACGGACCCGGGTTCCCAGGCCACTTGCTTCTGGCCTTGGTGGCGGCGCGCTCGTCTGGATGGTCGTACGCAACCTGCCTGGGTGGCCCCTGAAGCCGACATCCACCTGACCAGGCGGCAGGTAGTCAGCAGCTCGGCGAGGCTGTCACCTCGGCGGGACACCCCGACTTGATCACCTTACGGATCGTAATCTGTCCATCCGATCCGAAGGACCTCACCACGACCGAATGTTGCAGCCCCTCCGCCACCAGCGGAAGATCATGCAAGGTGGACGGCATCAGCTTGCCGAGAACGAAATAGTCGACATCCTGCCAGCCGTTCGTGAGCTTTCCGCGAACCGCGGGGTCGAGGTCCAGCTTGTAGAACCAGATCGGGTCCGGCTTCTTTCCCGCGATCACGAGATCAGTCCAGATGTTGTCGTCCGTCACGACGGTGTTGCCGTTGGGCACGTTCTCGATGTACCAACGTGCGGCGTCCCGGCTCGGCCTGCTGTCGTCGGCGGTCAGCGCGGTACGCAACGTCGGTGCCCACCGGCCCGGCAGGGCGACCAGGCCCACGATCACCACGCAGACCACGACGGCGACGCGCGCTGTCCTGGCCGCGGCGATCCGGCGCCGGCTCGCCGCCGCGTTGGAGCCACGAATAACCCCGGGAGTAGGGCCTGCGGCGCCGCGGAAGAGAGAGGCTCGTACCGCCTGTGGCCCACGGGTGACCCGGGGAAGGGTCACGTCGAGCATTCCGGCGGTACACAGCGCCGCGAACGGCAGCATCGCGGTTACATAGGCGTACGGCATGTAGCCGTCACGGAACATGAAGACGACCTGAATCAGAAGCAGCGCCGCAACCATCCGAAGACGCCGGACACAGAGCGCTGGGACCGCAGCGAGGACACCGGCACCCAGCAGATACGGATCCAGGTGCAGCCAGAGACCGGCCATACCCTGCGTGCCGCTACCCGCCTGCAGCAGGCTCCCGCTCGCGGTCCGTTCGAACAGCTGCCACTTGATCGCACGGATCAGCGAGACGTGGTCCGCCCCCTCGAACAGCTCGTTCTTCGCCACCGCATAGAGGACGTAGATTCCACAGATTGCGGTCAGGAAACCGAGGAAGTTGCCGCGTACGAACCGCCAGTTACGCGGATCCCGGTTCGTCCGGAGCAGAAAATATACACCCGGCAGGAGCATCAGGGATGTTTCCTTCGACCAGAACGCGAAGGCCATGAATACCCCGGACGCGATGGCCGAGCCCACACTGCGCCGTGGCGACGCCGCACAGACCAGGGCGGCCACCACCCACAACACTGCAATGTTGTCGAGGAATGCCAGTCGCTGATACCACACCGCGAGCGGCGCCAGGGAGAACAGCAGGACGGCGAGACCGGCGAACGCACGCCGAAACGCGAGCCGGCGGGCGAGCAGGTAAATGAGCGCGCAACTGACCAGATGGACGACCAGCATGCACTCGCGTGCGGCCGTCACCGCAGAAGACGCCCGCTCGAAGGCATTCGTGACGGTTGTGTAGACGGCTATGAACAGCCAACCGCCAAAAGGATGGTCATACCAGTAGGTGTAGTGGGCGATCTGGCCCCGGTATTGCATCGCGTATGCCTGGGCCGCATACGTGCCCTCATCGTCGTTGATCCGGCCGGGCCAGCCATCGAGGTTGATCCCGTGAACCAACCCGCAGGCAACGAGAATAAGTGTCAACAGGGCCAGGCTCCGCCAGTGCGCGAACAGCCAGCCGGCGATGCGCGCTCGGGCGGTCGACATGCGATCCCCGAATATCCGACGATCCCGGGTACCGCTGCCGACGACGTCGATGCCATCCGGGTCGGCGACCGGCAGCGTGGCTGTGGCTGTGGCTGTGGTCGTGGCTGTGGTCGTGGTCGTGGTCGTGGTCACGAAACCCCCTCGAGCTCGGAGGAGCCCAGCATCACCACGTGGTGGGCACCGACATGCGTGGTTTTCTCCCACTGCACCTTGCCCTGGACCAGTCGCACGATGGCGCGTAGCGCCGCCACGGACAGGACCAGCTGATATACCGGCGCGCTCACTATCAATCGGGCGCTGTCGAGTAGACCGACCTTGAGCTGATATGCATCGGCAAAGTCGTGGAAAGCCGCCTGTTCCGTGATGACCATCAGAATCATCGCCAGCAGCGGTAGCCAGAATATGATCACGAGTCCCACTGGCGCCTTCAGAAAAAAGGTGAGCAGCACCGACGTGGGCAGAGCCAGCCCGGCAGCGGCCTGGAAGAACGGCATCAAGAGCATTTCCACGGCGAGCGCGCGCCGGCGCCAACCCGGAAGTCCGCGCCACTCGCCCTTTTGGAACACCTGGATGAAGCCCATCATCCACCGAGTCCGTTGCACCACCAGCTTCCCCAGGGTCTCCGGTGTCTCTTCCCGCGTCGTCAGCTCCGGATGGTAGAAGACCATGGTTTCGACCCCAGCCACCGAGGCACGCACGCCGAGATCACAGTCCTCGGTCAGGCAGGAGACATCCCACCCGCCCAGCCCGTCGAGAACCTCGCGCCGGATGAATACCGTGTTGCCGCCGAGCGGAATGAAACGCGCCACCGCCTGATAGCGCAACCTCGACATGAACCAGATGTAGTACTCCAGGCAGTTACGGGCCCGCCACCACGATGTGGCACTGTTGAGCCAGGACGCCAACGCACGCACCGGCCCGGCCGATTCCGGTCGCCGCCAGCCCGTACCGCGGACATTCATCAGCTGGACGCCGCCCTGGAAAATCCCGATCTCGGGATGATTGACGGCGAGTGTGTTCACGTAGCTGAGCAAGCCGCCGGCGACCAGCGACTCCGCGTCGACAATACCGATCAGATCGCCCTGGCAGTACTTCCGCGCATCCTCCAGCGAAAGCGGCTTGCTGCGCATGGCGCTTCGCGGCGTCACGAGCTTTACATTGGGGTGACGATCGGCGAATTCCTGGGCCACTGCACGCGTCTCCCGGTCGACCTCGTCGTCGGATACCACGACGACAAGCTCGAAGAGGTCCGGCGGGTAAGCACCGGCCAGTAGCTGGGCCAGGGTACGGCCGAGGACGGGCTCCTCCCGCGCGGGCACGATCAGTGAAAAGGTGTGCTGGGCTGGGGTGCGGTCCTCCAGGTGCACGTGGTCGACCCGTTCGGGCCGCTGCCAGCCGTACTGTGCCCGGACCAGGGTCAACCCGGCGACGAACAGCATCGCGAGCGACACTGCGGTCCACCCGGCGAGGGCCACCTCGCCGCGGTTCATATACAGCATCCGGGCGATGGCTACAAGTAGCGGAAGCATCGGCAGGACGAGACAGCCGCGAAGGAAGCGAACACGTGGCGTCGCGTCGGTCTGTGCGGCGACAAGCCAGGTGCCGACCACCACGTGCCCGCAAACCACCACCAGCGCACTCACCAGGGTGACGAGCAGCTGGCGCATGCTGACCTGTCCGACGACCGGAGCGCTCTGGTCGGATCTGGTCAGCTCGACGAAGATGAGCCAACCGACCGCCTCGGTCGAGATCCGTGCGGCCTCGGACCACAACCAGCCGCCCTGGCGGCGCCACCAGGTGAAGTCACGGTCCAGACCTTGCACGAGAAATATCGTGGCGACGACCGAGTATCCGTACGCGACCTGGCCCCCCACCCCGAGAAACCACGCGAACACGACCGACAATGCGACGCGGATGAACACGCTCATCCCACCGCTCACCACGAAACGCAGCCGTCCGGATGGGCTGTCCAAACGGGTTCGCAGCGGCGGTGGCGGGGCAAGCACCTGGCTGGGATTCACAGATTCCTACCTGAGTTCTCACGAGACGGCGACCAGCCGCGGGAAGTCCGCCGCATAGTCTGCGACCTTGGTACTGGCAAAGTAGAGAACGTGTTCGGTGTTATCGGCGCCATAGCCGGCGACCTGGGCCGCATGCGCCACGCTGTACCGGCCACCCGGTACCTGTTGCGCGCTCGCGAGCGGGACGCCGGCCGCCTGCTGCGCGGCATCAAGCTGCGCCGGTGAACCGGTGAGCCCGACGAACGTGGAATCGAACTGGTTCAACCAGCGCCGGAGCACTCCCGCTGTGTCACGGCCGGGATCGGTCGTGACGAAGACGACGGTGACCGCCGAGCCGACAGCCGAACTCACCAGTTGCTTGGCCGCGGCGATGTCGGCCATTGTCGTCGGGCAGACATCCGCGCAGTTCGTATAGCCGAAGAACAAAAGCGTGGCCCGGCCGGCGGTCTCCTTGGCAAAGTCGAAATTCCGCCCGGAGGTGTCGACCAGTGTGAACGAAGGCCGGGGCCTGGACACCTTCGCAACGGTGCCGTGCCACCCGCCCGCCGCCGGCCCGGCATTCAATGATGG
>NZ_CAUVXO010000065.1:4830-12172 GCF_963555865.1 Protofrankia sp. Cr1 | reverse complement strand
TGGAATCAGGATGCGCAGACGGTATCGCCGCGGGAAGCTGTCTTTCCGGGTCCGGCGAGATGCTTGCTGTCCACACCGATCACCTTGAGCGGGCCGAATCCGGCCGCCCGCAGGAAGTCACAGTCGACCGTGCGGCCACCGGGAGCGACCTTCGGAACACAGACGTTGGAGTTACCGCCCGCGTCCGCATAGTTGTGGTCACAGCCGTCCACCCACAGTGTCGCCGGCGACGGTCGACCATTTCCATGTGGCTGCACCCGACCGCTGAGGTCCCGGTTTCCCGGACCCACGGAATGCTCAACCGCGACCTGCCGAACCCGCCCGTCGGCCCGGGTGTCCGCCGTCGACCCGGTCACCCGCAGGGTGACGAGCAGGCCGACGGCGACGCACAGCACGGTGGCCGCACCGAGCAGAATTCTTTTTCTGGTCATCCGACATGCACCCACTTGGCCACGGACGGCACCCCGTTCATATCTTGGGCGAACATCATGTAATAACCGGCCGGCAGCAGGTTCGGGTTGTCCGGGACGCTCACGCTGATATCCGTACCCGTTCCGGACAGCGGCAGGTCGACGCTCCGCTGGTTCGGGTCGGACTGATGGGTCACCGACGCCGGGCGGATCAGCGTGACGCGACCGATGTTCCCGCTCACGGTCAGTTTCTGCGTCGATCCATAATCGAACTGGTCGCCGGCGTTGGAAATAGTCGGGCGGTCCCTGGACATGTACCAGGGTGAATAGATGGAGATACCCAGGTCGAAATCGCCGGTGGCCGGATTGTTCCCGATGGTCGCCACCCGGCCGTCCGGAAGCAGGAATGCCTCCGAATGGTACATCCGATCGGCTGGGTCAGCGGGCAGCGATGTGAAGGCGTTGGCGACCGGGTCGTACATGGACGCCTCATGTACGGCGTACTGGGGATAGTTGTGCTTCGCACCGCCGGTCTCGAACACCTTGCCGTCGGGCAGGATGACGGCGCTCACATACATCTTCGCCGCCGGCAGGTCCGGCCCGGCCGTCCACTGTGGATCTTCCTTGCTGAGGTTGATGATGTCCGTGTGGTTCGTCGGATCGAGGTCACTGTAGGAGTTGCCGCCGCCGAAGTTGGCCACCTTCTGGGCCTGCGCCGGCGGTAGGAGCACGGTGGCACCCTGATCCCGGAAATCGATGTCCCGCAGCCCCGGAACGTCAGTGATCGTCCCGGTGTCGACGTCGTAGATCTCCGACCCCGAGGTGTTCGGAAGAGCGTTGCCGAAGGTATGCGTCCCGCCGTAGAAAAGCCGGCCGTCCGACATCAGCACCATGGTGGGATACAGACCCCAGTAGAAGTACGTCTGCGGGACCTCGTTGAAGGGCTTCCACTGACCCTTCGTCGGGTCGAACATCTCGACGGCGACGTTTCCCGAACCGTTCTCGTTGAGCCCGCCGGTGGCGAATACCGAACCATTGCCGAGGTTCACCAGTGACGGGTACCAGTGCCCACCGCCCGGCATGTCGTTCGTCTTGGTGTAGGTACCGGTCATCGGGTCGAAGATGTAGCTGCTCGCCAGACCCTTGTAGTTCGTCGTGGGCGTCGGGTAAGCGAGGGTACCGCCAGCCAACAGGATTCGTCCGTCGGGAAGCTGGGTGTGCCCGACGCAGAAGAGATCCTCCTGGGTCGGAACATCGACGAAGTCGCCGTTCGACGGGTTCCAGATCTTGGAGACGAACTGGTTGTTTGCCGCCGCCGTCCCGTTGTTGCCAGATCCGGCAACGAGCAGGACGTTCCCTGTACGCAGCACCGTGGCGTGCACCGAGCGGACCGGAGAATCGTACGGCAGAGCCTGCCAGGAACCCTGACAGTCGCCCGTGCAACCGCCCGGTGGCGGCGGCGGAACGTCCCCCGCGGCTCCCCCACCGGTATAGCCGGCCCGCACGAGCCCGCTGCCGCCGCCCTGGTAGTACTCGACGTTCACGACGTGCTTTCCGGCCGTGACCGGCACGGTCGCCGTATAGGTGGTCGGCCCCTGGTCCTGCCATTGGTTGATGACAGCCGTGCCGTCGACATAGACACGCACGCCGTCGTCCGCCGTTACCGTGAACGTGCTGTTCCCGGCCCGGAACTGGTCGGTCCGACTCCAGCGTGCCGAGAAGTTGTACGGGCCGACACCATCCACACCCGGCCCGTTCTCACCGTAGTCGTAACTGAGTGTGGCCTCACAGCGTTCGGTCTTCGGTGGTCCCGACAGGGTTCTGTTGGGAAAGTAGGACGCCGCCCACTGGGTGGACAGGCAGGTCAACGACGACGGCGGAGCCGCGGCGGCGTACGACACCTGAGCGACTGCACCACCGCCGTGCTCGAAGTACTCGACCTTGACCGTGTGGTCGCCCGCCGTGACAGTCGGGCTGGCGGTGAAGGTGGTCGGCCCCTGGTCCCGCCACTCGTCGATCACCAGCGTGTCGTCGACGTACACCCGAATGCCGTCGTCGGCCTCGGCGGTGAACGTGACGGTGCCGGCCGAGAACTTCTCGGTCCGGGTCCACCGAACCGAGAAGTTGTCCGCGTTGATACCGGGGACGTCCGGTGCGCCGGTTCCCCAGTCATGGCTGATGGCATCCTCACAGCGCCCGCGCGGGGCACCGGCAAGCGCCGTCCCGGAGAAATACGACGCCGTCCACTGGACGGGCGCACACGTCGGCGGGGGCGGCACCGGCGGGGCGTAGCTGAACTCGGCAAGAGCGCCACCGCCGTTCTGGTAGTACTCCACGACTATGGTGTGCTGACCAGCTGTCACCGAGGGGTTGGCGGAATAGCTGGTCGGGCCCTGGTCCTTCCATCCGTCAATGACGGTGCTGCCGTCCAGGAGAACGCGGATTCCGTCGTCCGCGGTCGCGGTGAAGCCGTACTCACCCGGGTCCAGATAGACCGTACGGGTCCACCGGACCGAATACCCGGACCCGCCTAGACCGCCGATCCCGGGGCCCGTCTCCCCCCAGTCGAAACTGATGTCGGTGTCGCAACGCGAGCCCACCGTCGGCCCGGCCATTGTCGTGTTGGCGAAATAGTCGCCGGCCCATTGTGTGTCCGGGCAGGTGACAGCTTTCGCCGTGCCTGGATTGACGACGACAAGCACCACGAACTGGATGGAGGCGATCGCGAGAAGTCCCGTCAGGGCGCGTCTGCGCCCCGACCTCCGACGTCCTCCCCTAAACATTTCCACCACTCCTGATCGGGATTGTCCGCCGGCTCATGCCTCGGCCTCCCCGGCGGCCCCGGTGATCGACCGCCTGGGCGACCGGAACGGGTTTCGCACCGTCGGTCGATGCTCGCCGTAGACGATCCGGTCGACCAACATGTAACGAACACCAACAGCGATTGCCAGGGTCGCGACGGTGGCCGTACCGAGGCTGATATGCCAGCGCTCCACAAACAGTCCGAGCAGCGGGAGGCGGATGACGAGATCGACGTTGTTCAGTAGTGCGAACGGCACGTACCGGCGAATTCTGGACTGGTTTCCGCGCTCCCAGACAAGCAGGTCAGCGCCGACGAAATTCCATAGGATGGCGACCTGGGTAGCGATCACCGCCGCCGGCACATAATGCATGCCGCTGTGGTGCAGAAACGCCGTACCAAAAACGTTCGGCAATGTCCCGGAGGCGCCTACGAGCGCAAACCGCGCAGCCCGGGGCAGGCGGAGTGAGAACAGCCGCCGCGCAAAGCGGACCCCCTCGGACATCGAGGCGTTCGATGATCCGGCATGCCGTTCGCCGAAGACATACCCGACCTCCGCGACCCGCAGGCCGCCGGAACGAACCAGCAGCTCAAGCAGGATCTTGTACCCGTTCGGCCGGAGCCGGTCGAGGTCCAGCGCCGCGATCCGGACGAGGAAGAACCCGCTCATGACGTCCGACACGCCGCGCAGTCGCAGCGGGAAAAGCATCCGGGACAGCAGATTCGCAGCGGATGACACGACTCGACGGCGCCCGTTCGCCAGACCCGAGGCACTGCCGCCGTGGACGTAACGACTGCCGACGACAACATCGACGTCGCCGGCACCAGCCGCGGCAAAGAGCTCTGGAATCACCTCCGGTGGATGCTGCAGATCACCATCGAGAATCACCGCATAGTCGGCGTGACAGAGCCGGATGCCTTCGGTGACGGCGCCACCGAGCCCGCCCACCCGATAGGGGGCGGGCCGGTGGTGGACACGGATCCGCATCCGTACAGAACCACGGAGCGCTTTTATGATCTCCGGCGTGGCGTCGTCCGAATCGTCGACGAAGATGACCTCGCTGGGTAGATCGGCCAGCGCGGCGTCAAGCCGGCGAAGGAGCGGCTCGACATTCGCGGCCTCGTTCCGGGTCGGCACCACCACCGACACCAGTACCTGCTCGTCCGGCCGATAGCCGGCGACAGATGTGGTGCGCATGGTCGAAACCACCATTGAGGAAGCTCGCGGCCGCGGCACCAGGTCTGCCAGCTGCGCATCGAAAATGCGCTCGTCAGGCATGCTCATCCGCTGGTCTCCCCCCGGTTCGGGACGGCGGCCAACGCGGCAACCGTCCACTGGGTACGTCAGATGCCGGGACCGGGATTTCCCGGTCCGGCATGCTCGGCGCCGCCGGCTTGGCTACCGGAATTCGCGCCGAGCGGGCGCGATCCGCCGCGAAGGCCGTCGCGGAAGAAAGCAGGTCGCGCGGAAAAAGCCCACGCGAAAGAATTCCTGACCCAGCTGGATCAGAACTGAACAAACGGTTTGGCGGCCTGGTGGCCGGGCGGCCCGAGAGGGCATCGGTTGGGCCAAAGGCGGCGCGATCATGGCCTTTTCGCGCCACCGGCGGCCCGAGAGGGCATCGGTTGGGCCAAAGGCGGCGCGATCATGGCCTTTTCGCGCCACCGGCGGCCCGAGAGGGCATCGTGCAAATCGTTCCGGTGTGCAGCGAACGTACCAGGAGTCGATCGAGGCGAGGGCCGGCCGAGATGTGACGCGCATGTATCGGTGGGTTTTCGTCGCTGGCGAGCGGATCGTAAAACCCGCCGATCTCACCGTCAGTTATGGCCTGACGTGCGGAAACTACCCCGCGTAGCCGTCTTTGTTCTCATTATCGTGCATTGTTTATATGCTATGAACCGCACCACAAAGATCGCCGTCGGGGCTCCTCTGCGCTTCCGCCGTGCCGAGCGGCCGAGATCGAGACCGCGATGACCCTTCTCGTACTCAGAAGACCGGGCGACGCGGCGGCGTACCGGGGCCTGCAGGGACGGCGCGCAGTGGTGACGTGTTCCTGACAGCGTACCTCTACGGACACCCCATTGCGTTCTTATCGACTCCGGCCGACACCATCACGTCCACACCCGGTTCAGGGCATCGGCGGGCAGCCAGGCGTCCCGGCTCCGTCTGACCGGCGTCGACAGGTCAAGATCATCTAGGCTGGCGAACCGTCCCCTGGGTGGCACGGCCCGCCGCGCCGCCCAGGCAGCGAATTCCGGGGCCGGCGTCAGGCCGAAGAGCTCCCGCATCCCGACGACGTCACGAAACCCGGTCGACGACTGATGCAGACTCGCCTGGACGTCCTGGACGTCCTGGGCCGCCAGCCCCCACGCGCTCGCGGAGGCACGCAACGTCTGGTTACGCAGGGCCAGCGCGTCCGGGGCCACCCCGGTGACATGGTTGCTGCCCGCCGCGGCCAAGAGCAACAGAAGGTCCGCACCGGTGTTCCGGCCCGTGTCGACGTCGCCCCCGTATGACTCGCCCCCGTATGACTCGCCCCCGTATGACTCGCCCCCGTATGACCCGCCCCCGTATGACTCGGCCGGGTACGAGCCGCCGATGCGCCGCTTGGCTGCGTAGGACACATCGCAACCCATCGGGAGCCCGAGTAGCTTGCCGACAAAATGGTCCTCTAGTCCGGCCCGGATGATCTGCCGGGAACCGGCCAGATATTCTCCGCCGCTGGATCCGATCACGGAGCTGACCAGAAACGGATCAAAAGCGCGAGCGACACCGAATGCACGCGCGGACAGGGTGAGTTGGTCCACCCCATGGTGTGCCTCGACGGACAGCGCATTTCCCTGCCCCGCCTCGAAGTACATCACCTGGTCGCCGCTGAAGTCGGCGGCGCGTTCCCGGTGGTGCTCGAGCACCGCCTCACGCGCTTGCGCGAGGAGGTCCAGGGTGATCCCGAACGCACGGTCCGCCCGCTGTGTCCCGGCAACGGAGGCGGACAGCAGATCGACCGGAGCACCCGCCTCCATCAGGCCCAGCTGGGTGGTGAGATGGCCCAGGACGCAGGTCTGCGCCGGTGCCCCGAGCTGTCCGACCAGCGTGGCCAGACCATGCAGGATCCGCTCGACCCGCCCGGTCGAGGCGCCTCCCGGATCCACGCTGACGACGGCGTCACCGCAGCCGAGGGCCAGCCCGTCCAGTGCCAACAGGAGGAAAGCCTCGATGTCGTCAGTCGGCTGGTCCAGCTGGAAACCGATGCCGAACACGCCTGTTCCGCCCATTGTGTTTCGACAACGGGTGACCGTCCGCAGTGGTTTCGCGGCAACAACGAGATCCCGATCGGTCATGATTTTAGCCACCGCCGCCGCTATCTCGGGCGTTATTCCCGCAGCTAACCCCGCGTCCCATTGCAGGGAGAACTCCGGCCGCAGGACCAACTCGCGGAATTCACCGACGGTCAGGGCGCAGACGGCACCGAACCGCAATTCGTCGTGGCCGTCGTTGATCAAATCGGTGACCGCGTCCTCGATCAACGGATTCGCGACGATTTCGCTGAGCCGGACATCCGCGAGCGCTCGTCGGGCCGCGACCCGCTGAGCCGCCGAGTACGCGGCCACCCCCGCCAGCTGATCACCGGACTTCGCCTCGCCCGCCTTGGCGAACAGTTCCACGAGATCGGCGAATACGTAACGCTCGCCATGCACGACCGACTGGAAACTCAACCGTCCACCTCATGTATCTGGTCACATCGTCGCGGCCGCGTGCCCTTCGGCCCCCGGTGGTCACTGGTGAACCTCCCACGGGACCCTCCTGCATGTCGCCGGCGACCCCGAGGATGAGGGGCGTGTGCATCACGACGCGACAGCGGGAGGCACCCCTGAAAGCGACCTTGGCGGCGATCGCACCGGTACTCGCCCCGCAGGTGGCACGGATCGGCCGCGCCGAGCCCGGCGCCGGCTGGTCGCGTCGCGCCGATCTGCTCACCGGCGCCGGCCTGGACGCGATGGTGCGCGAGCTGCGCCAGGCATACGGCTATGACCGGGAGGTGGCGGTCAGCAGCTTCCTGGCCGCGTACACCGCCGGCGTGGCCGGACCGGCTATCGCCGCGTATGTCGTGCGCCACCGGGTGCCGGACCT
>NZ_CAUVXO010000065.1:0-4561 GCF_963555865.1 Protofrankia sp. Cr1 | reverse complement strand
TTAGTAACCAACCTGGTCGAGCATCTGGAGCCACTGGTCCTGGCGCTACGGCCGCGGGCGCGCCTGGGCCTGCCCGCGCTGTGGGGTGCGGTGGCCACGCAGTGCGGCCGTGCATTCCTGCTGACGGAGCGGGTGACCGGGGATCCCGACATCGGCCGGATGGAGGCGGATGCCTTTTTCGCCCTGGCCTGCCCGCCGATGCGTGCCCGCCCGACGTGGTCCGATTTCACCCACCGGGGTCGGCGGCAGACGGCGATGCGCCGGGGTTCGTGCTGCCTCGTCCACCGGATGAGCGGCCAGTACTGCACGACCTGCCCATTCACGTCCGATTCGGAACGCGAGCGACGCCTTCGCGAGTGGATAGATACCCAAGGTGACGAAGGGTTGGCGGTTGGCTAACGCCGCCACCACCAGGACCGATTTGCTCGTGTTTCCCGCTGGGCCGCCGCGGGGCCACCCGATGGTCATCACTTGCCGTCCGCTCGGTGACATATACAATTGGCTACTGTAGCGTAGACATCGAGTAAGATTTTTCATTCTCTGCGCAATGGTATAACTCCGAAGCGCACAACATATTACTTTCAGCGACCATCGGCAGGCGGTTGAAGTATGGACCCAGGCGGGTCGCCACCGACGATCGGGGCCGTCCCGGTCTCCCGGTGCGGGGGCTCGCCAGCACGGTAACCATCAGATTTCGTTCTGCTCTCGGCGGAACAGCGGGACGGAATCGGTCCGGGTCAGCCACCGTTGGCTCAAGCGTCTTCGCTGGTGGATCGGCTACCTCAGTCGGTCCGCCGTCCACAAGGGAGAGGGCGGGGCCGGCGGGAAGGTTTCCGTTCGATGCGTGGGGACATGCATCGGCGGAGCTAGCATGCGGATACCGACTGCCGTGTGGTCGGTCGCACCGCTCGAAGGAGCGCACATGTTCGAGAGATTCACCGACCGGGCACGTCGGGTCGTCGTCCTGGCTCAGGAAGAAGCCAGGATGCTCAACCACAACTACATCGGAACCGAGCACATCCTGCTCGGACTGATCCACGAGGGGGAGGGCGTCGCCGCCAAGGCGCTTGAGTCGCTCGGTATCTCCCTCGAGGGTGTTCGGTCACAGGTCGAGGAGATCATCGGGCAGGGCCAGCAGGCCCCGAGTGGGCACATCCCGTTCACTCCGCGTGCCAAGAAGGTGCTGGAGCTGTCCCTGCGGGAGGCCCTGCAGCTCGGCCACAACTACATCGGAACCGAGCACATCCTGCTCGGACTGATCCGCGAGGGCGAAGGCGTGGCCGCGCAGGTGCTGGTCAAGCTCGGAGCCGACCTCAACCGGGTTCGCCAGCAGGTCATCCAGTTGCTGAGCGGATACCAGGGCAAGGGCGACCCCGCGACCGCCGGCGCGCCGTCGGAGGGCACTCCGTCGACCTCGCTCGTCCTCGACCAGTTCGGGCGCAACCTCACGGCCGCAGCGCGCGAATCCAAACTCGACCCGGTGATCGGGCGCGAGAAGGAAATCGAGCGCGTCATGCAGGTGCTGTCGCGCCGGACCAAGAACAACCCGGTGCTGATCGGCGAGCCCGGAGTCGGCAAGACCGCGGTCGTCGAGGGGCTGGCGCAGGCGATCGTCAAGGGCGAGGTGCCCGAGACGCTCAAGGACAAGCAGCTGTACACCCTCGACCTCGGTGCGCTGGTCGCGGGCTCCCGCTACCGCGGTGACTTCGAAGAGCGCCTGAAGAAGGTCCTCAAGGAGATCCGTACCCGCGGCGACATCATCCTGTTCATCGACGAGCTGCACACCCTCGTCGGCGCGGGTGCCGCGGAGGGCGCGATCGACGCCGCGTCCATCCTCAAGCCGATGCTGGCGCGTGGTGAGCTGCAGACGATCGGTGCCACCACCCTGGACGAATACCGCAAGCACCTGGAGAAGGACGCCGCGCTCGAACGGCGCTTCCAGCCCATCCAGGTCGCGGAGCCGTCGGTGGCACACACCATCGAGATCCTCAAGGGCCTGCGCGACCGGTACGAGGCACACCACCGCGTGTCGATCACAGACGGTGCCCTGGTTGCGGCCGCATCCCTGGCGGACCGCTACATATCCGACCGGTTCCTGCCGGACAAGGCGATCGACCTCATCGACGAGGCCGGTTCGCGGATGCGCATCCGCCGGATGACCGCGCCGCCGGACCTGCGCGAGTTCGACGAGCGCATCGCGAACGTCCGCCGGGACAAGGAGTCCGCGATCGACGCGCAGGACTTCGAGAAGGCCGCGTCCCTGCGTGACCGGGAGAAGACCCTGCTCGCCGAGAAGGCCAAGCGGGAGAAGGAATGGAAGGCCGGCGACATGGACGTCGTCGCCGAGGTGGGTGACGAGGAGATCGCCGAGGTCCTGGCGATCTGGACCGGCATCCCCGTGTTCAAGCTCACCGAGGAGGAGACGGCCCGCCTGCTGCGTATGGAGGACGAGCTGCACCGTCGCGTCATCGGCCAGCAGCAGGCCATCAAGGCGGTCTCCCAGGCGATCCGGCGTACCCGCGCGGGCCTGAAGGATCCCAAGCGTCCCGGTGGCTCGTTCATCTTCGCCGGCCCCTCGGGTGTCGGTAAGACCGAGCTCTCCAAGACCCTGGCGGAGTTCCTGTTCGGCGACGAGGACTCGCTGATCCAGCTCGACATGAGCGAGTACATGGAGAAGCACACGGTCTCGCGGCTGGTGGGTTCCCCGCCCGGCTATGTCGGGTATGAGGAAGGCGGCCAGCTCACCGAGCGGGTCCGGCGCAAGCCGTTCTCGGTCGTCCTGTTCGACGAGGTCGAAAAGGCCCACCCGGATGTGTTCAACACCCTCCTGCAGATCTTGGAGGACGGTCGCCTGACCGACTCCCAGGGCCGGCTGGTGGACTTCAAGAACACTGTTCTGATCATGACCTCGAACCTGGGCACCCGGGACATCTCCAAGGGCCCCGGCATCGGCTTCGCGACCGGACAGGGCGCCATCGACTACGAGCGGATGAAGGCGAGGGTCCAGGACGAGCTCAAGCAGCACTTCCGACCCGAGTTCCTCAACCGGATCGACGACATCATCGTCTTCCACCAGCTGTCCGAGGCTGAGATCATCCAGATCGTCGACCTCATGCTGGCCCGGGTGGACATCCAGCTCAAGAACAAGGACATGGCTCTCGAGCTGACGCCCGCGGCCAAGATGCTGCTGGCCAAGAAGGGCTACGACCCGGTGCTGGGCGCCCGGCCGCTGCGCCGGACGATCCAGCGGGAGATCGAGGACGTCCTGTCCGAGAAGATCCTGTACGGGACACTCAAGCCCGGCGAAATCGTCGTGGGTGACGTGGAGGGCGAAGGGGAGACCGCGAAGTTCATCTTCCGCGGTGAGCCCAAGCCGAACCAGGTGCCCGACGCTCCTCCCATCGATCTGGCCAAGTCCACCGAGTAAGAGCGCCCGGCCACGCCGGCCGGGATGTGACGTAGCTCGTCGGCAAGGGGCGGCTCCGCTGTGGCGGGGCCGCCCCTTGCGGCATGCTGCCGGTGATGGTGATGGCGATGCATCCCACAAACCGACCCCGAGCCTTTCGCGGCATGGAGGACAGCAGGTGGCTCCGCGTACGGGAACTCCCGTCGAACACATCCATCTGACGTTCGGGTCGGAGCCGGCCAGATCAATGGCCGTGTCGTGGACAACGCCGGGCGTGGTGGGCCACCCCCGGGTACGGTTCGGTCCCACCGCGGGCGGTCCCACCGCGGGCAGTCTCGATCGCGAGGTGCCCGCCATCACCCGGGTGTACACCGACGCTGTCACCGGTGTGGAGGTAATCAGTCACCATGCCCTGCTCACAAACCTCGAACCGGACTCCATGTACCTGTACGAGGTCCACCATGACCGGATCGCCCGCGTCGAGGGTGGAACGCTGCGGACGGCACCCGCCGATCGGGCGAGATTCACGTTCACCTGCTTCGGGGACCAGGGCACATCCGCGGCCTACGACCCGCTCGGCACCCCGGCGTCCGGACATGTCGTGGCCGGTATCGAACGAATTGGTCCACTTTTCACCCTGGTCGCCGGCGATCTGTCGTACGCGAACCACCGCAGCGACCCGCTGCGGGCATGGTCCGACTGGTTCAGCATGATCAGTACGTCGGCCCGGCACCGCCCGTGGATGCCCGCCGCCGGCAATCACGAGGTCGAGCGCGGGAACGGGCCGCACGGACTGACGGCCTATCAGAGCCGATTCCTGCTGCCCGACAACAGTGAGCCCGCCGACACGCGGGTCGCCGAGGGTGAGATCGCCGCCGGCACCGATCCGGATGTCGCCGGCCTGTGGTACGCCTTCACCGTATCGAACGTGCGTTTCGTCATTCTGCAGAACGACGATGTCTGCTATCAGGACGCCGGCATGGTGTACATCCGCGGATACAGCGGCGGCCGGCAGCGGGCATGGCTCACCCGAACCCTGCGTGACGCCCGAGCCGACCCGGACATCGACTGGATCATCGTCTGCATGCACCAGACCGCCGTGTCGAGCGCCGAGCACCACAACGGCGCGGACCTCGGCATCCGGCAGGAGTGGCT
>NZ_CAUVXO010000064.1:8096-17531 GCF_963555865.1 Protofrankia sp. Cr1 | reverse complement strand
GGCCGGGACGACGTCCGCGGCGGTGCCGCCATGCCCTGGCAGGTCGAACCGGAGCACCCGGTGGCGACGGGCGAGCATCGGGACGAGCTCGTCCCAGACATGCAGCGTGGTGCCCAGCGACGGGCCGAGCAGCATCGGCGGGCCGGACGTCGGACCGTCGGCGCGGTGGTGCAGGCGGGCGGAGCTGCTGGTCACGGATTCTCCCGGATGCATGGATCAGCGCCGCAGTGGGCGTTCACCGCGGGCGCCACCGTGGTTGCCGACCGCCTCGGCCTTTGCCGGACGGTCGGCCGTCATCGGATACTCGGGTTCTATCAGGTGTTCGTGGTTTGTCAGGTGTTCGAGGCTACTCGGTCGCGGCGGCCGAACCCGGGCGTGCTTCGGTGGGTGCCGTCCGCGGTGACCACCAGCGCTTCGGTCCGGTCCAGGCTCGTGAGCCACGCCAGCGCATCGGCGCCACGGGCAAACGCGGCGGTCGCGTACACGTCCGCCCACATCAGCGACGGGCCCGTCACAGTCACCGCCAACAGGTCCGAACCAGCCGGCCGGCCGGTCCTCGGGTTCACGATGTGCGCACCACGCGCCGCGCTGCCCGACGTCGCCACCCCACCGCAGCGGACGGGCAGGGTGGCGAGCACACGCAAGCTGTCGAGGGGGTCGCAGATTCCGACATTCCAGGCCGGGGCTACCGGGTCGTCCACATGAGCGGCGATGTCACCGCCGGCGCTCAGGTAGTGGTCGTGGCCGTCGATCGCCGCCAATCTCGCCGCGGCACGCTCGACCGCCCAGCCCTTGACCAGGCCGGACGGGTCGAACCAGCGGCGGCCTGCCCCTGCCCCTGCCCCTGCCCCGGCCTCTGCCACCACTGCGCCGGCATCAGGCGCAGGCAACTGTGCGCTGAAGTAGCCGTCGGTGCGTTCGGTGGCGTCGGCGCAGAGGTCCGCGACCTCCTGGACGAGACGGTCGCAGCCGCTCAGCGCCAGCTCGCCCCGGTTCAACATCATGATCTCGCTGTCGGCGCGGTAGGTACTGAACAGCGCGTCGACCATCCGCAGCTCAGCGAAGACCTCCGCGACAATGCGTTCGACCCCGGGGTCGCCGTGCGCCCGCGGTCCCCGCAGGTGCAGGCTGACGGGCATCCCCATGATCTGTTCGATCCAGGCTCGGCGGGACATCGACCCCGCCACCCACGCCGTCATGACAGGTGCGCCGCGTCAATGGCGGACTGCAGCGAGCGGATGTAGCCGTCGCTGGTGACGGTCGCGCCGCTGACCACGTCGATCTTCGCGCTCTGGGAGGCGACGGTCTCGGAGTTGAGGACGGGGACGGCGACCCTGTTGATCTCAATGTCGCGTGGGTTGTGATCCGGTAGCTGCACGGTCTCGGCGCTGACGATCCGGCCGGCCGCGACGGTGATCCGTACCTGGACGACACCCCACTTGGTGTTGACCGCGGATCCGGTCGTAGCTGTCGATTCGCCGGATGTAGTCCCGGATGTAGTCCCGGATGTAGTCCCGGATGTAGTCCCGGAGGTGGTGCCCGAGGTGGTGCCGGCGGTGGACCCGGAGCCGCTGTCGGACGTCGTGGCGGAGTCGCCGGTACTGACCGCCGCGGCCGAGGCCTCGGTGACACCGGTGCTGGTCCGGTAGCTGAACAACAGTACGAGGCCCGCGACGGTCGAGGCGATGGCTACCACGATGCGGCGCATGTCGGAGTCCCTTCTGGGGCTGACGCGGTTGCGGTCGGGATGGTGCGGCCAGGGGAGAGGGGACGATCGTCCCGGCGGGTTCGGTGCTCCGCCGCAGGCTGGTCACCAGCTAAACCGTTCCATGTGCAACTGTTCTGACGGGACTCCGGCCAGCAGCGCCGCGTCCCGCACGGCGTCCATCCAGGCGTCGGGCCCACAGATGAACACATCGTGGTCGGCGATGTCAGGCACGATCTGCCGCAGCGCGTCGTCGTCCAGCAGGTGGGAGAAGCGTTCCGGCAGCCATGACGAGCGGTCCGGCGAACGATGCCCGGGCAGGTAGATGACGCGGATGCCGCGCATCGCGGCCAGCATGTCCAGTTCGTCCCGGAAGATCAGGTCTTCCTCGGTAGCGGCCCGGTAGATCAGCGTCGCCTCGCCGGGGGAGTAGTCGAGTTCCTCCAGCAGCGCCCGGATCGGGGTGACGCCGATGCCCGACGCCATCATCGTCACGCGGCGTCGTTGGCGGACGGCGCCGGTGAGCCGGCCGTAGGGACCCTCGATGTGTACCCGACTGCCGGGTCGCACGTTGGCGAGCGCGGCGCTGCCGTCACCGAGGTCCTTCACGGTGATCCGCAGCCAGCGCGGGTGTGCCGGCGCGGACAGCGAGTAGGGATGGCCACGGGACCAGCCGGGTCCGGACATGAACCGCCAGATGAAGAACTGCCCGGCACTCGCGCCCAGCCGTTCGATCGCCTGGCCGCGCAGGTGCAGAGACACCACGGCGGGTGCCTCGGCGACGACCCGATCAACGACGAGGCTGTGCCGCCAGGTGCGCAACGCCGGCAGGCCGAGACGGAAGACGATGACGGCGCCAGCCGCAGCCGCGTAGATCGTCCACCAGTACACCCTGGCCCACGGGGTCGAGGTGAAGTCCGCGCCGGTCCACAGCTCGTGTGGGATGGACAGGCCCACCCCGAGGTAGGCGTACAGGTGCAGCAGGTGCCAGGACTCGTAGCGCAACCGCCGTCGGGCCGCGCGCACCGAGGTCACGACGACCATCACCAGCATCGCGGACCCGGCCGTCGCCAGCAGCATGCCGGGGTAGTCGGTGATCAGGTCCCAGGTCTGCGCCACCAGGCCCGTCCGGGCCGCCGCCGCATAGCCCAAAATGATCAGCACGATGTGAGCGAGCATCAGGTTGAAGGAGGTGAATCCGACGAGACGATGACGTCGGGTGAGCTCATCCTGGCCGTAGCTGCGCTCCACCCAGGGAATCCGCGCCATCAGCAACACCTGGATGAGCAGCAGGTCCGCGGCGACCAAGCCGGTGAGCCGGCCGAGCCCGGTCAGTATGCCGCTGCTCCCGGTTAGGTCGCCGATACCCCCGTGCGCGAGCCACAGGGCCACGACGATGACCATGCTCGCAGCCGCGGACAGACCTGCCATGTCCCGCCACCACAGACGGGGCGCCTTCGGATGGACGGCGGACGGGGCCGGTGGCGTGGGTGGCTGTGTGTCGGTAGGCGGCTGTGTGTCGGTAGGCGGCTGTGCGTCCGGGGCGGCGCCGTCGGATGACCCCAGATATTCAGCTGGCCCCAGCATCGTCAAGCTCATGGGCTGCCCTCCGTGTCCGCGCTCGGCCATGCCGGCGCTCTGACATCGATGGTGGGCAACGGGACTTCAGCGATGCTGAACACAACCTGTGAGGTTGCTGGGTTCCTGGGCGCTCTTATCCCACCCGCCTGCCGGAGTTCACCCGCCTGCCGGAGTTCACCCGCCTGCCGGAGTTCGCGCGGCGGCGCTCGGGCGACCGACCTGGGCCGCGATCCGCGCGATCCGCGTGATCTGGTGGCGGGGTAGGTCCATCAGCGTTGCGGCGAGCAGGCCCGGATCGGCCACGGCTGCCTCGACGGCGGCTCGGGCGTCCTTCTTGCTCAGTGTGCAGCCGGCGCCCCGGGTCGGGTCTCGGGTCGTCGGGTCCTGGGTCGTCGGGTTCTGGGTCGTCGGGTTCTGGGTCGTCGGGTCTCGGGTCAGAGCCTCCGTCCAGACGTTGCCGACCTTTCCATGGGGCCGGTCGAACAGCCAGCGGACTATGCCTTCCCCCGTGCTCAGCGGGGCGGCCTCGATCGGGGCGGCCTCGAGCAGAGCCAGTCGATCATGGGGAAGTCGCCGCCAGCACAGGCGCCATTTCGGCGCGAACAGCGCGCCCAGCGCGTGAAAGCACTCGGGGTTCACCAGGTCGGCATGATCAACAGGGATGAGAGCGACGAGCCGGTCGGCGTTGACCGCGAGCAGCGTGCGGGCGAGCCACGGTCCCGGGTCGGCGCTCAGGTCGGCGGCCACCTGTACTCGTCTGCGTCCACTGAGCGACTTCGGCAGGCCGCCACGCAGTGCCGTGGCGAGCCGGACATGGGCGGGTCCCGCGGGGGAGGTGTCCGGGGCGCCGTCGCCGAGGAACACCAGCCGGCCACCGTCGAGGCCGACCGCGGCAGTGGCCAGCAGTTCCTGGGCGGCCGCGGGCGAGGGCCCCGCGTCCGCCGCGCTCTCCACCGCATGGCGGCCCCGGGTGTAGATCGCGGCGCGGCCCCGGGAACCTGGGGTCGCACCGGCCAGCTGCCGCCATGTCGTCGCGGTCGGCCGGCACACGTACAGGTCGCTGGTCGCGCCTACCGCCTCTGCGCCGTCGTAACCGTTGAAGTCCGCCATGATCGCCTCAACCGTGAGGTGAAGATCGCTGACGGCACGTTGCACCTTCCACCCGAGCGCCGGATGCAGGTCGCTGTGTCCGTAGGCGAGCAGCAGCCGCCCACGTCGGGTGTCGCGCAGGCCGGCCAGCCCCCGGTGCAGGAAGAGAGTCACGCCCTCGGGGGTGTACGGCGGATCGGTGAAGATCAGATCTGCCCAGGACTCGGTCACGGCCGGCAGCCCGAAACGCAGGTCGGCGAACAGGCAGCGGATGTCGAGACCCCTGTCCCGGGACTGGGCGTCGATGAACTCCAGCAGCCGCTCGTCGAGGTCGACGACGGTCACCGACAGTCCCGGCACGAGGATGCAGGCGGCCAGCGAGGTGAGATCATGATCGCCGATGCACAGCAGGTGTGCTCGGGTGAGATCGTAGGTGGAGTCCATCCACAACGCGCGCCGGGCCGCGGTCTCCCCGGTTGCCGGGACGTGGTCGAGGTCGATGCGCGACGGCGGTGCCGCGGCCACGAGATCGTCCATGGTGTCCACCAGCGCGCGGTGCGCGGTGAGGCGCGCCGCGAGCGGATCGCTGAGCGCGGTGCGTCCGAGCTCGTCGAAACCGAACCGGTCACGATACGCGGCCACCAGCTGCGGTGAAATCATGACAGCGCCGGCAGCGCCGCTGGATGTCGCCGTGCCGCTGGATGTCGCCGGGTCTTCGCGCAGCACTCCGGGGACTGCGGCCTCCGGGCGCGCGATCTGACGATCGTCGCGCGCCCTTTGGCCCTCTGGTGCTCCGGGGACTGCGGCCTCCGGGCGCGCGATCTGACGATCGTCGCGCGCCCTTTGGCCCTCTAGGTCACCGGTGAGGCAGGCGAGCACCTCTTCGACGGTACGGCGGGCCACGCCCGAGGCCCGGACGAGATCGCCGATGGTCCACGGCCGTTCGGTCAGCAGCGCGACGACCCGCCGAAGTGGGCGCGCCTGCGCCCCGTAGTCGGCGACGAGGTTCTCAAGCCGGTCGAAGGCCCGTCCGCTCTCCGTAGTGCCGTGGGCTGTCACTTTTCCGCCGTCACCTTCCCATCTTCACGTTTCTCTCCCACTGTCGCTTTCCCACCCTCCCAGGTACGCACGCGCTCGGGCACCAGCGCTGCCCCGTGACGCCGCGTCCCCAAGAGCGCCCCTGTTGCCGGGCGCTCTATCGCCGGTCGCACGAAGACCGGCGCGCCTCGTGCGGGTACGGATACTCTCGTCGTCGTGCTGAGAACGCTCGATCTGCGCGCGGGCCTGCCGTCGGCTCCAGCGCTGCGCGGGCTGCTGCCCCGCGCGGCGCTCGATGTCGAAGCCGCCCTCAACGCGGTCCGCCCCGTCTGTGCTGACGTGCGTGACCGCGGTGATGCGGCGGTCCTCGATGCGGGCGAGCGGTTCGACGGGGTCCGCCCGGCCGCGGTGCGGGTTGCGCCCGACGCGCTCACCGACGCGCTCGACCGGCTCGACCCGCGCGTCGGCGATGCGCTGACCGAGGCGATCCGCCGCTGCCGGCTCGTCCATCGTGCCCAGCGCCGCGAGTCGTTGACGATCGACGTCGCCGTGGGGACCCGGGTCACCGAGCGCTGGCTCCCGGTGGAGCGGGTGGGGTTGTACGTGCCGGGTGGGCGGGTCGCCTACCCGAGCAGCGTGGTGATGAACACGGTACCGGCGCAGGAGGCCGGCGTCGGTTCGATCGCACTGGCCTCGCCACCTCAGCTCGAATGCGGTGGACTTCCGCATCCGACGATTCTCGCAGCCTGCGCCATGTTGGGCGTGGACGAGGTCTATGCCGCCGGTGGTGCGCAGGCGATCGCGATGTTCGCACACGGCACGGCCAGTTGCCCGGCGGTGGACGTCGTGACGGGCCCCGGCAACATCTACGTGACCGCGGCAAAGCGCCTGCTGCGTGGGCTGGTCGGGGTGGACGCCGAAGCCGGCCCGACCGAGGTGGCGATCCTCGCCGACGACACCGCGGATCCCGCCCACGTCGCGGCTGATCTCATCGCGCAGGCCGAGCACGATCCGATGGCCGCCTGCATGCTGGTCACCGCGTCCACCGAGCTGGCCGACGCGGTCGAGATCGAGCTTGCCAAGCAGGTGCCGGCGACCCGCCACCGCGAGCGGGTGGAGGCCGCGCTGACCGGCCAGGGCGTGGTTGTACTGGTCGCCGACACCGACGCGGGTCTGGCGGTGGTGAACGCCTGGGCCGCGGAACACCTGGAGATCCAGACGGCGGACGCCGCCGCGGTCGCCGCCCGGGTCCGCAACGCCGGAGCGGTGTTCGTCGGGCCGTGGGCTCCGGTTTCGCTCGGTGACTACCTCGCCGGGTCCAACCATGTCCTGCCGACCGGCGGTACCGCCCGGCACAGCGGCGGACTTTCGGTATCGGCGTTCCAACGGCAGGTCCACGTGGTGGAGTGTGATCGGGACGCGCTCGTCCAGGTGGCTCCGCGGGTTGCCGCGCTCGGCGGAGCTGAAGATCTTATCGCCCACGTCGACGCGGTGGAGGTGCGCGTGCGATGACCGCCTATCCGGTTGCAGACCATCCGATGGCAGAGCCTGATCCCGTGGCCGGCCGGTCGTTGGCTGCGGGTCGGGTGCGCACGACGCGCCCGCTGACGCTTGACGAGTTGCCGTTGCGTGACGACCTACGCGGCCAGGTGCCCTACGGCGCCCCGCAGCTCGACGTTCCGGTGCTGCTCAACACCAACGAGAACCCGCACCCGCCGTCCGCCGGTCTGGTTGACGCCATGGGCAAGGCCGCGGCGCTCGCGGCCACCGAGGCCAACCGGTACCCCGACCGCCAGGCCGAGGCGCTTCGCGCGGACCTCGCCTACTACCTGACCTCGGACGCCGGTTTCGGGCTGCGGACCGATCAGGTGTGGGCGGCCAACGGGTCGAATGAGGTGCTCCAGCAGCTGTGCCAGGCCTTCGGTGGCCCCGGGCGGGTCGCGCTCGGATTCGAGCCCTCCTATTCGATGCACCGGCTCATCGCGATGGCGACCGCGACCGGCTGGGTCGGTGAGCCCCGCGAAGCCGACTTCACCCTCGCTCCGGCCGCGGTGGCGCAGGCGATCCGCCGGCATCGGCCGTCCCTGGTCTTCCTCACGTCACCGAACAACCCCACCGGCACCGCGCTGCCGACCGAGGTGGTGACCGCCGCGTGTGCGGCCGTCGGCGAGACGGGTACCGGCATGGTCGTCGTGGACGAGGCCTACGCGGAGTTCCGGCGGGCCGGGGTCCCCAGCGCGCTCACACTGCTGCCGGCAGCGCCGCGGCTGGTGGTGACACGGACGATGAGCAAGGCGTTCGCGCTCGCCGGCGCCCGGGTCGGGTACCTCGCCGCGCAGCCGGCTGTCATCGACGCATTGCAGCTGGTGCGGCTGCCCTACCATCTGTCGACCTTCACCCAGGCGGTCGCGCGTACGGCGCTCGCGCATGCCGACGAGCTGCTCGGCACCGTCGAGGCGGTGAAGGCGCAACGGGACCGGATCGTGACCGAGCTGACCGGGCTCGGTTGCGCGGTGGCTCCCAGCGACGCGAACTTCGTGCTGTTCGGACGGTTCCCCGATCAGCGCGGCGTGTGGCAGGCACTGCTCGACGCGGGCGTCCTCGTCCGGGATGTCGGCCTGCCCGGCTGGTTGCGGGTCACCGCCGGGCTACCCGGTGAGATCGACGCATTCCTCGCCGCCACCCGCGTCCTGCTGGCCGACCCTGCTATGACACCGACCCTGCTATGACACCGACCCTGCTATGACACCGACCCTGCTCGATTACCTCGGCGCGGTCATGACGCCGGCGTGTTCCGATCTTCAGCCGCCGGATTCCGGGAAGGAATGACGACCATGGGCCGCACCGCTCGGATCGAACGCAAGACCTTGGAATCACATGTCGTCGTCGAGCTGGACCTCGACGGCACCGGCGTGGCGTCGTCGTTCACCGACGTCCCGTTCTTTGACCACATGGTCAGCCAGCTCGGCAAGCACGGCGGCTTCGACCTGACCGTGCGCACCCGCGGCGACCTGCACATCGACGCCCACCACACGGTCGAGGACACCTCGATCGCGTTCGGTGAGGCGCTGCGCGAGGCACTCGGCGACAAGACCGGGATCCGGCGGTTCGGTGACGCGCTGGTGCCGCTGGACGAAGCGTTGGTGCAGGCGGCGGTGGACCTCTCCGGCCGGCCGTACTGCGTGGTCATCGAGCCGGAGTTGATCGAGCTCATCGGCACCTACGACACGACGCTGACCCGCCACGTGTTCGAGTCGATAGCGGCGTCCGCGCGGATCGCGTTGCACGTGCGGGTGGTGTCGGGCCGCAACGCCCACCACGTGGTCGAGGCACAGTTCAAGGCGGTGGCACGGGCGCTGCGGGACGCGGTCGCGCTCGACGGGCGGGTGGCGGGTGTGCCGTCCACCAAAGGTGTGCTGTGACCGGTCCGCGGGTGGTCGTCCTGGACTACGGATCGGGGAACCTGCGCAGTGCGCAGCGGGCACTCGCCCGGATCGGCGCAGCCGTGACGGTGAGCGCAGACCCGGCCGCAGGCGGGGCCGCGGACGGGCTCGTGGTGCCCGGGGTGGGTGCCTTTGCCGCATGTATGGCCGGGATCGCCGCGGTCGGTGGGGCGGCCGTCATCCGCGGACGGATCGCCCGCGGGCAGCCGGTTCTCGGGATCTGCGTGGGCATGCAGGTCCTCTACGACCTGGGGGATGAGCACGGGGTGCGGACTCCCGGCCTCGGCGTGCTCACGGGGGAGGTTCGGCGTCTGGACGCGCCGATCCTTCCGCACATGGGGTGGAACACGGTGGCCCCACCGCCCGACACGGTGCTGTTCGACGGGCTGCCGGCGGACACGCGGTTCTACTTCGTCCACTCGTATGCGGCCAAGGCGGAGCCCGGGGACACCGTGGCCGAGCACGGTGAGCCTTTTGCCGCCGCCGTGGAGCGAGGTCCCCTGTGCGCCACCCAGTTTCATCCGGAGAAGTCCGGCGATGCCGGTATCCACCTGCTCGCCAACTGGCTACGCACGCTGA
>NZ_CAUVXO010000064.1:0-7496 GCF_963555865.1 Protofrankia sp. Cr1 | reverse complement strand
GCTAGCTGATCAAAAGGCCTCCGGGTGCGCGCAAACAGCCATGATCGAATATGGTTGGCGTGATCAACCACGCAGGCCGCGCCGCAGGATAGGGCCGGGTCTGCCTGCTGCGCGCCGAGCTGTACTGGTTCCATGGTGGGGTGGGGGTGTCCGCCACGGAATGGAGCGCGCGGTGGTCCCGTCCCGTCGGGTCGATGGTCACGCAGGTCGCTTTGACCCACGCAGTCCTGATCTTGTCCGTGACCCGTACCCGGTCTTCGCCGAGCTTCGGGCGGCCGGCCGCCCGGTGTGGAGCGACGAGCTCGGGATGTGGCTGGCGGCCAGGTACCGTGACGCCGACGCGGTGGTGCGTCACCGCGGGCTGGGCCGGATCTATCAGCCACGCCTGCCCGAGGACCTCTGGGTCGGCTTCAACAAGCTGGAGCGGGAGTCCGTCCTGGGATGTGAGCCACCGAAGCACACCCGGTTGCGCGGGCTACTGGGCAAGGCCTTCGCCCGCGGCAACATCGAGCGACTGCGGCCGCACATCCACGAGCTGTGCCAGGTCCTGCTCGACGGCGTCGCGATGAGAACGGCGGACGGGCAACCCTTCGACCTGATCACCGAGTTCGCCGAACCACTGCCGGTGATGGTCATCGCGGAGCTGCTCGGTATTCCCGACAGCGACCGGCATCTGCTGCGCCCGTGGTCGGCGGATCTGGTGAAGATGAACGAATACGAGCGCAGTCCCGTGCAGGAGGCCGCGGCCCGGGATGCGGCCGCCCAGTTCGGCGCCTACGTGCGCGCCCTTGCCACCGAACGCCTCCGCCGTCCGCACGACGACCTGATCACCCATCTCGTCCAGGCGGAGCAGGAGGGCGACCGGTTGACCGAGGACGAGCTGGTTGCCACGGTCGTGGTACTGCTCAACGCCGGGCACGAGGCCAGCGTCAACTGCCTCGGCAACGGCATGGTCGCGTTGCTGAGCCACCCCGAGCAACAGCGGCGGCTGATTGAGCGGCCGGCGGAACTGGCCGCCACCGCAGCCGAGGAGTTCCTCCGCTTCGACTCGCCACTGCACCTTTTCGAACGGACCGCCATGGCCGACGTGGAGATCGGGGGAGTGGTCGTGCGGACGGGGGAGCGGATCGCGGCTCTGCTCGGTTCGGCCAACCGTGACCCTGAGGTTTTCGAGCGGGCCGACGAGTTCGATGTCGGCCGGGAACCGAATCCGCACGTCGCCTTCGGCGGTGGCGTCCACTTCTGCGTTGGGGCGCCGCTGGCCCGGGTGGAGCTGGCGATAGCCGTGCGCAGCCTGATGGCGCGCTTTCCCGCGCTTTCTTTCGCTGGGACCCCCGTCCGGCGTCCCACCTTCGTACAACGTGGCTGGAGCTATCTCCCGGTCACACGTTGACGTTCTGGCCGGGCGCTCTCAGGCTGTTCCTGGCGGCTCCTGCTGTTGGTCTGTTGGTTGGCGCGGCTGACGTGGCGGAGAGCCGCGCCCCCGATCTCACGCGGAGCGTGTGCCGGCTAGCTGGCCGAGGAAGCCGGTGTTGTCGTAGAAGTGTTCGACTTCGAGCAGTCTGAGGTCGTCAGCGACACGCGCCACGCTGACCCCGAACATCTCGACGCGTTCGCCGGTTGGGTCGAACCCCTTGTACGGTCCGCTGAAGGTACCCCAGTGGCGCCATTTAAAAGTGATCATAGGCGGTGGCGAGTAGACCTCCAGGACCTCCCAGAAGAAGCCGCCCGGAAGGGCCTTGAGGAAGATTTGATGGGAGGACTCGAACGTCTCGTCGCTCGCCGAGTAATAGGGGTTCTCGCCGATGAGGATGTTGTAGCTGCCTCTTTCGACAAGGTCCTGACTGTTTGCCCAGGGACCGCCGTTGACGCGGGTACGGAACTGATCGGTGACCATACTGACCCACTGGGCCGGATCTTTCTTGTGGGAGACCTCCATTTCGAAGACCTGAACCACGCGCTCGACGATGTCGGCCAGGGAGCCCTTGGCGTGTTCGTGGGTACGCTCCTGGGGCATCGTCTCTTTCGACAGATGATAGTCGGGCGGCTCGCCGTCGCGCCACCGTACTCCAGCGGCACCGGCGATGACCGCGTCCCGGCCCTGCACGTGCAGCGGCTGCTCTTCGGCCTTCTCGTTGTTCACCGTGTTGCTCCTCCTGTCGTTCGGTCAAGTCCAGGATGCGTCGAGTGCCGTCCGGGAAGAATCTCCGGAACGGATGGGAGCGGTGCTGCCCAGCGCGGCCGGCAACGGGGACGCGGCGTTGCAGGGCGTGGAGCATGCATCCCGCGTCCTCCGTCCCGGTCAGGCTACTACCCGTGAGGGTAGCAGAAAACAGG
The DNA here is from genome assembly GCF_963555865.1 of Protofrankia sp. Cr1. Lineage (NCBI taxonomy): Bacteria > Bacillati > Actinomycetota > Actinomycetes > Frankiales > Frankiaceae > Protofrankia > Protofrankia sp. Cr1. The sequence continues at coordinate 5,159 of NZ_CAUVXO010000064.1, read as the reverse complement.
ACGAAGGTCCTGAATTAGTCGAACATATGGATATACCTGAATGTCGGGGTTGGGCGTGCCGGCGAGGCCCTTGTCGAAGGGGTCGGGGCGTGGAGGGTCGTGAGGTCCGCGAGATGCAGGCGATCCAGTCCCGCCGGATCCGGGTCGAGCGTGACTCGGGATCGTGACCGCTCAGGCGGGTAGGTAGCGGGCGTGCGGATAATCGGAAACATTCTGTGGCTGTTGTTCGCCGGGTTCGAGCTGGCGCTCGGCTATCTCCTTGCCGGCATAGTGTGCTGCCTGCTGATCGTGACGATCCCGTTCGGGGTCGCGGCGTTCAGGTTGGCGGGCTACGTCGTCTGGCCGTTCGGCCGGGTCGTGGTCGACCAGCCCGGCGAGGCTCCCGTCGTGCTCTTCCTGGTCAACCTGCTGTGGTTCCTGATCGCCGGCTGGTGGCTCGTCCTCGGACATTTGATCTTCGGCGTGGTGCTCTGTTTGACGATCATCGGGATCCCGTTCGGCGTAGCGTCGTTCAAGATGATTCCGCTGGCCATCGCGCCACTGGGTCGGCGGGTGGTCTCCCTTCAGAACCTCGATCCGGCCATCCCGGTCGCGGCATCGGTCTACAGGTGAGGGCTGTCTACAGGTGAGGGCGGGCGCTCTTCGCCCTTCGGCCCAGCTGGTCCTCTGAGTACCCGGTGAGATGCGTAACCGGTACTGCTTGACGCGAGGGGTTGATTGCTGGTTGTCTCATTGGTGTCCGAGCGGTGGAAGCCGGTGTGAATCCGGCACGGTCGCGCCACTGTGACCGGCCCGCCCAAGGAGCGACGTCGGAAGCCAGACCCATCGCCGGACATGCCCTGCCGAGTGGAACGCGTGATTCCTGTGGAGGTCCCGCAATGGCCCATGCAATGGCGTATCCAGCGGCTGGCGATGCGCCGGCCGCCCGTCCGGCGCTGCCGACGATCCCCTTGAGCGAGCTGGCCCCATTTGCGCTCTTCGGTTCGGTCCTGGCGCTGCTGCTGCTGTACTTCGTCGGTGCGGAACAGGGCGCCGTGTCGCTCGTGGGCGGTAGCTACATCCACGAGTTCGTACACGATGCCCGTCACCTGCTCGGTTTCGCCTGTCACTGAGCGGGGCCGGTGATGGTTCGCGCACTGCTGATCCGTGGGATGCTGGTCGGCGCGCTCGCAGCCGTGTGTGCCTTCGTCGTCGCCAAGCTCCTCGGGGAGAGCGAGGTCGGCCACGCGATCGCCTTCGAGTCGGCGCGGGACGCCGCCGACGGCGTGCAGGCAATGAATCTGGTGTCCCGAAACGTGCAGAGCACCATCGGCCTGTTCACCGGCCTGTTGGTGTTCGGCGTCGCAATCGGCGGGCTCTTCGCTCTCGCCTACGCCGGTGTGCAGGGGCGCCTCGGTGGCCTGGGTGCGCGGGGGACGGCGGCGCTGGTGGCGCTCGCGGGCTTCATGGGAATGTACCTGCTGCCCGATCTGAAGTATCCGGCCAACCCGCCGTCCATCGGTAATCCCGACACCATCGGTGAGCGCACAAGCCTGTACTTCACGATGATGCTGATCTCGCTGGCAGCGGTCATCGGTGGCGCTGTGACGGCTCGCCGGCTCGCGGCGAGGTTCGGTGCCTGGGATGCGGCGTTGCTCGCCATGGCCGGTGCTCTGGTGATCGTCGGGTTGGCCTGTTACCTCCTGCCACAGGTGCACGAGACCCCGCAGGGCTTTCCCGCCGATGTGCTGTGGCGGTTCCGCATCGCATCCCTGGCGATTCAGGTGTCGCTGTGGACCACGATCGGCCTGCTGTTCGGGGCGCTGACCGAGCGTGCGGTCCGCTCGGCGTGCAGTGATCAGAAGACGAGTTCCGCGGTGGCTCCCACTGCGGCATAGGTGGGCAGGGCACGGCGGTCAGCTGTCAACAAGCGTGCACCGGCAGCCGCGGCGCTCATCCCCACCAAGGCGTCGTACACCTGCCCGCCTGTGATCCCGGTGGCGGCGAAGGTGGCGAGGAGCCGCCGGTACTCGGCCGGGCTGAGTACGAGTGGTTCGTCAGGAAAGTCCTGCGTCAGCGCAAGCACGACGTCGGCAGCCGGGGTGGCGACCCCGCGCTGAATCCTGGTGAGCACGGAAACCGTCTCGATCAGAACATGTCCGGGTAGCTGCCGGACGTTCCGTACGAGATCGAGTGACCTCTTGTGTTCGGGATGCCAGTCTGCAAGGGCTGGCACGACCACACTCGTATCGGCTGTTGTGATCAACGAGGCCATCCGCGCGACTCGTCGATCATGCGAAGTAGGTCTTCGTGCTCTAGGAGTGGGGTGGGTGTACCGGTCGTGAGCACGGTACGACCGTCCCGTTCGACGGCGACGGCCCTCGGCCCGACCGGCCGCAACGTGAGTTCGCCGTTGCGTTCTTCAACCTCGATCTGGGTGCCTGGTTTCAGGCCCATGCGCTCGCGCAGGGCTTTGGGCACTACCAGTCGGCCTGCCACGTCAATGGTTGTGATCATGGTTTGAGTCTACCATCGCCGCTGATCGGATGATCAGCTACCGGTGGAGCGATAGTGGCGCAGACCGGTGCGCCAGGCGGCGGTGGCGAGCACGAGCCCGGCACCAGCGACCAGCGGCGAGGCGAACCGGAACGCGGTCGGCAGACCGAGCGGGTCCGGCTTCGCGAGTACGTACAGGGCAGGTTGCCAGTTCAGGAACGCCAGCGGGACGATGAAGGTCAGCGTCTGCATGCCGTGTCGTCCATACAGGGACATCGGGTACTGGGTCAGGAAGTTTCCGCCGTAGGTGACCGCGTTCATCGCCTCCGCCGCCTGCTGGACGACGAACTGGAACGCCGCGCCGGCGATCCAGATCGCACTGAACAGGCCGACGCCGGATATCACCATCACGGCTACCAGCAGCACCCGGCCGGGGTTCCACGCAACATCCAGCCCGGCGATCGCAAGCCCGAGTACCCCGAAGCCCTGGGCGAGGCCGCCGAGTCGACGTGGCGAAAAGCCGTCCGTGGCGACCTGTACGAGCAGTCCGACCGGCCGGACGAGCATCACATCCAGGCTGCCGTCCCGGATGCGCTCGCCGATGCGCTCCATCGACCCGAACAGCATGTTGGACAGGGCGAACGACGTGGAGGACGTTCCATACAGGAAGGCCACCTCGGTGAAGTCGAAGTCGGCGAGCCGCGGCACGTTCGCGAACAGCACCCCGATCACCGCGAGGTCAAGGCCGGTCGAGAGAAACTGCCCCACCGCCAGCAGCGCCACCGACGCGCGGTACTGCCAGGCCGCCTGCGTCCACATGGCGGCGAACAGACAATAATGGCGCACCGCTTCAAAGCGGTTACGGTATGCAGTACCAGTACCAGTACCAGTACCAGTACCGGCTGTGGCTGTGGCGTCGGCCTTGGCGACGTCAGCCACCCTGGATCACCAGCTTCCGGGTGGCTCGGGTGGTGAGAAGCCGGCCGGTCGCGAGGAGCACGGCGGCCCACCCGGCCTGGAAGGCGAGCTCCGTGAGCATCGAGACGTCTGTCCGACTGCCCAGGAACACGTCCGCCGGCACCTGCATCATGGCGGCGAACGGTAGTGCCTGGGCCAGGCCCCGCAGCGCCCCGGGCATGATGGCAAGAGGAACGGCGACGCCGGAGAAGAACACCGTGCACAGGCTGTAGGCACTTTCCAGACCTCGCTGGTCGAGAAGCCAGAACGAGGCGAGGGCGATCAGGTAGCGCAGCCCGAAGCTGACCAGGAAGCCCAACACGAGGGACACGGCGAACAGTCCCCAGATGCCTGGACCGGTGGGGATACGCAGGTCGAACAGAACTGCGGCGACCGCGATCGGAGGCACTCCGCGGACGAGTAGCTGGACGGCGCCGCGGCCGGCGTCGGCCGCCAGCCACCAGGTCTGGAAGCTGACCGGTCTGGCCATGTCCATGGCCACGGCGCCGGACCGAATGCGTTCGGGCAGCTCGATCCCACCGCCGAACAGCGCCATGGATGTGATCAGTGCTTGCCCGAGGAAGACGAACGTGACCACGCCGGCGGTGTCGTACCCACCAAGGCCGGGTCGCTGGTGCCACACCTGGAGCAGTACGTAGGCACGGATGATCCCGAAAACCGTGTTGGTGAACGCCCCGGCTGCGGTCGCGGCCCGATAGCCGGCGTAGCGGCGGGCGCTGCATCGGGCGACGGTGAGGTAAGTGGCGAGGTGGGCTGTCATCGTGAGCCGGCCTGGCGGGGCAGCGGCGGCCCGCCCGCGCCCGACGTGTAGAGCTCGGCAATGATGTCCTCGATCGCAGGCTCGCGAATCGACAGGTCGATCAGGGGGTATCTGCTGGCCACCGCGGCGACCAGCGGCGCCGCGCTTGCGGCTGCGGGGAACGCCAACCACTGGCGTGGCCCGTCGATCCTCACCACGCGGGCACCGGCGATGTCGATCGGCGGGTGTGGCCCGGCAAGGTCGACGACCAGGGTGCGTTCTCCACCGATCTGGGCGCGCAGGTCGGTCAACAGTCCGTCGAAGCCGAGTCGGCCGTGATCGATGACCAGCACCCGCCGGCACAGCTGCTCGATGTCGGTCATGTCGTGGGTCGTGAGCAGCACCGTTGTCCCGTGTTCACGGTTGATGTCGGTCAGGAACCCGCGTACCGCGGCCTTGGACACGACATCGAGCCCGATTGTCGGTTCATCAAGATAGATGATTTCCGGGTCGTGCAGCAGCGCGGCGGTGAGATCGCCCCGCATGCGCTGGCCGAGTGAAAGCTGGCGGACGGGAGTGTCAAGGAACGGCGCCAGTTCCAGGAGGTCGACGAAACGGTCGATGTTCTCGCGGAACCGGGTCGGCGGAACACGGTAGATACGCCGAAGCAGGTTGAAGCTGTCGCGCAACGGCAGGTCCCACCAGAGCGTGGTGCGCTGCCCGAAGACGACCCCGATTCGGCGCGCGAGCTCCATCCGCTGCCGCGACGGGTCGAGCCCACCAACACGTAAGAGACCGGTGCTGGGTACCAGAATTCCGATCAGCATCTTGATGGTCGTGGACTTTCCGGCGCCGTTCGGGCCCAGGTAGCCGACCATCTCCCCGGCCCGGATGCGAAAGGTCAGATCGACTACGGCCGGCACGTTCACCCGTTCGCGGCGAAATCGGCCAGCCCGGCGGCGTAGGA
>NZ_CAUVXO010000063.1:15836-17835 GCF_963555865.1 Protofrankia sp. Cr1 | reverse complement strand
CCGGCGGCACCGAATTCGTCGTCCCGCATGTCACCCAGCACAGCACATCCCGACCACTGGTTGGCCGGCCGGGTCGGGCACGGGATCCCGATCTTCGTCCGTGGGCGCGGCCTGCGCGGGCCTCATCTTCATGACGGTTACTATCCGCTGTCTTGCCATCACGCTAGATGACGGCCTGTTCGATGTCCGGCGCGTCCCGTCCGGTGGGGTGCGTGGACGCAGGAGGAGAGTGAACGTGCGATCATCACCGACGAGGCGTGGCAGCACGAGCCCATTCCCACCCATCGCCGAGTACGCCTTCCTCTCCGACTGTGAGACCACCGCTCTGGTCGCGCCGAGCGGCAACATCGAGTGGATGTGCCTGCCACGGCCGGACGCTCCGTCGGTTTTCGGCGCGATCCTCGACCGGTCCGCAGGCGGCTTTCGGTTCGGACCTGACCGGACGATGATCCCAGCTGGGCGTCGTTACCTGCCGGGTACCAACATCCTGGAGACGACCTGGCAGACGCCAAACGGCTGGCTCATCGTCACCGACTGTCTGATTGTCGGACGTTGGCACCGCACAGCGCAGCGGTCCAACACCCACCGGCGCACGCCGACCGACTGGGACGCCGAACATGTCCTGCTCCGGCTCGCCCGCTGCGAGCACGGCTCGGTCGACCTGACGCTGCTGTGCGAGCCGAACTTCGACTATGGTTGCCGCCCGGCCGGCTGGGCATATGAGGCTGCGGACTACGGCAGTGCTGTAACTGTTAGTAATGGGAAGGAGGCTGATTCGGGCCATACCGACCCCCATGCCGGGCAGCATGGCGACCTGACCCTGCGACTGCGCACCGACCTGCGCCTGGGCTTCGACGGACGCCGGGCGCATGCCCGAACCACCCTGACCGAAGGCGGAACCGCATTCGTCGCCCTGACCTGGCGGGCGAGCGACCCGTTCCTGCCGGGTAGCTACACGGAGGCGGTGGCGGCGGTGGCGCGGACAACCGCGTTCTGGCGGCAGTGGCTCTCGCGTGGTGTCTTCCCGGACCACCCGTGGCGCCAGCATCTGCAGCGCAGCGCACTGGCGCTCAAGGGCCTGACCTACGCCCCCACCGGTGCGCTGCTCGCGGCGTCCACCACATCTCTGCCGGAGACGCCGCAGGGCGAACGCAACTGGGACTACCGGTACAGCTGGATCCGTGACTCCACGTTCACCCTGTGGGGTCTTTACACCCTGGGCCTCGATTCCGAGGCGAATGACTTCTTCTCGTTCATCGCGGACGTCTGCGAGAACGGTGACGACCTGCAGATCATGTATGGCGTCGGCGGCGAAAGTCGGCTGAATGAGCGGGTGCTTGGGCATTTGTCCGGTTATGAGGGGGCATTTCCGGTCCGGGTCGGCAATGCCGCGTTCTCCCAGCGCCAGCATGATCTCTGGGGTGCGATCCTCGACTCGGTCTACCTCCATACCCGGTCACGGGACTACCTCTCCGAGCGCCTGTGGCCGGTGCTGGTCAAGCTGGTCGACACCGCAGCCGAACACTGGCGGGAGCCTGATTGCGGCATCTGGGAGGTGCGCGGGCAGCTGCGGCACTTCACGTCCTCGAAAGTGATGTGCTGGGTTGCCGTCGACCGTGGCCGGCGGCTGGCGGCGATGCGCGGGGATTCGAAGACCGCGGACCGTTGGGCCGCTGTTGCCGACGAGATCCATGCCGACGTGTGCGCGAATGGTCTCGACGAGCGGGGGGTGTTCACCCAGTGCTACAACGCGAAGGCGTTGGATGCCTCGCTGCTGCTCATGCCATTGCTGGGATTCCTGCCGCCGGACGATCCGCGCGTGCGGGCCACCATCCTCGCGATCGCCGCGGAGCTCACGGTCGACGGTCTCGTCCTGCGGTATCGGGTCGAGGAGACCGACGATGGACTGGTGGGGGAGGAGGGCGCCTTCCTGATGTGCTCCTACTGGTTGGTGTCCGCCCTGGTGGAGATTGGCGAGGTGGTCGCCGCCCGGCAGCAC
>NZ_CAUVXO010000063.1:2947-15811 GCF_963555865.1 Protofrankia sp. Cr1 | reverse complement strand
GGGAAGGAGGGCGCCTTCCTGATGTGCTCCTACTGGTTGGTGTCCGCCCTGGTGGAGATCGGCGAGGTGGTCGCCGCCCGGCAGCACTGCGAGCGGCTGCTGAGCTTCGCGAGCCCGCTGGATCTCTACGCCGAAGAGCTCGACCCGAGCACCGGCCGGCATCTGGGGAACTTTCCGCAGGCGTTCACCCACCTGGCCCTCATCAACGCGGTCATGCACGTGATTCGGGCCGAGGAGGGCTCAGGGGCCACCGGCCTCACACCAGTGGACCTTGAGCCCAGTGCCCCGTGAGTCCGGTGCTCCGTGTAGCTCTTTTGTTGCTTATCGCGATGACCGGCAGGTCGCGGGTGCAAGCTGTGGGCCACCACAGTGCGATATCCACATTGTGGACAACTGTTGGGGATGAATGACAGCCGTGGAACTCTTTGGGAACACCACTGGTATGCGCTACCGCCACTGGGTAGCCACTCCAAGGCCAACCACGACAAAACCGAACCCAATCAGGATGTTCCAGGCGCCTAGACTGTCCAGTCCGGGGACGTTGCCGTTGGAGAAGTAGTAGACCAACAGCCAGATGACTCCGATCGCGAAGAGCGCCAGGATCATTACGCCCACCCACGGCGGCGACGGCGGCTTGTGCTTGCGGACCTGGGTGACCTGCGGTGGTGACGTGGTCGACTTCTTCTTGCGACGCCGGGAAACGGGCACTTCGAGGCTCCTTGAGGACCGTGACGACCTTCGTGGGCTGGCCGGGGCCATCCCGGCCGAGGGCATCGGCCGGGATACTGCGGACCACCTGTCCCACAGGGTAGACAGGCCCGGGCTCACGCCTGGCCGAACGGGCCATTGCGAACGTGTCCGGCCAGGTCCGTACAGTCGGACACGTTCGGCCAGGTCCGTACAGTCGGACACGTTCGGCCAGGTCGGCACGATCTCTGAAGGCGGGCCGGTCCGGCCGGCGCCCAGGATGCCGGCGACTCCCCGGCATCCACGGTGGGCACTCCCGCTGCCGCCCTACCTGCCGCGTCCCTGTCGCCGGGAGCTTCGAGCTGTTTCCCGTTCGTTTCCTTGCCAGAATGACGCTCAACCGCAAACTGACTAGGAGTGTGCCCGCGATGCCAGGTGGATCGACAACCGAGCGGGAGACCGTCATGACCGAATCCACCACCTATGCTGACAGGCCGTGGCAGTCGTCGTATGTCGAGGGTGTCCCCAGGGAGGTCGAGGTCCCTGATATCACGTTGGGGCAGTTGTTCGAGAATGTCGTGGCCAGGTTTCCGACAAGTCCGGCGATTTCCTTCTTTGGTACTACCACGACCTACAGCGTCCTCGACGAACAGGTCGGGGCATTTGCCGGCGGCCTTGTAAAGCTGGGCGTCCGGGTGGGTGACCGGGTAGCGCTGATCCTGCCGAACTGTCCGCAGCACGTGATCGCTTTCCAGGCGGCGGTACGGCTCGGCGCAATTGTGGCCGAGGCGAATCCCCTCTATACCGAGGCCGAACTCACCCACCAGCTCGCCGACTGCGGAGCGGAGTACGTGATCTGCCTCGACCGGACCTACGCGGCGGTTGAGGCGGCCCGCCGATCCGGCCGGACCAGGGTGCGCGAGGTCATCTCCACCTCGATTCCGGACTTCCTGCCGAAAAAGGACCAGCTGCTGCTGCGGCTACCCATCGCCAAGGCGCGGCGCAGGCGTGCCGAGATTGTGACGGACCTGCCTGCGGACGCCCGGGCACACGCATTCCTGGACGTGCTGAGGACCGGCCGGGCCGAGCCGGTGAGCACCTCGGCCCAGGCAGCCCCGTCCGACGTCGCAGTCCTGCTGTACACCACGGGAACGACCGGAACGGCCAAAGGCGCGATGCTGACCCACCGAAATCTCGTCACGAATGGCGAGCAGGGTCGGGCCTGGATCGTCGACGCCCGCCTCGGCCACGAGGTGATTATTGCGGTACTGCCGATGTTCCACGCATACGGCATGACGCTGTGCCTGATTCAGGGAATGGTGCTCGGTGCGCACGTCGTCCTGCTGCCGAAGTTTGACGTGACCATGGTATTCGACGCCATCGTCAGGCACCGTCCGACGCTTTTCCCGGGCGTTCCGCCTATTTATCAGGCCCTGTTGGACAACCCACGGGCGCGGAGCGTCGACCTCACCTCGCTGCGGGGCTGCCTGTCCGGCGCGATGAAACTCCCCGCCGATCTTCAGCGGCGTTGGGAGGCCGCGACCGGTATGCCGGTCGTCGAGGGATACGGCATGACCGAGACGTCACCGTTGACCCACGCCGGTCCGTTGGGAGGTACGACACGCCCGGGATGGATCGGGCTGCCCGTCCCGTCCACCGAAGCGAAAATCGTCGACAGGGACGACCCCACCCGGGAAGTGCCGGTGGGCGAACCCGGTGAGTTGCTGGTGCGGGGTCCGCAGGTGTTCGCCGGCTACTGGGAAAACCCGGAGGCCACCAAAGCGACGCTGACCGAGGATGGCTGGATCCTCACCGGTGACATCGCGCGGATGGACGCCGATGGCTGGTTCGAGATCGTCGACCGGAAGAAGGAGATCATTATTGCGGGTGGATTCAACATTTACCCGACCGAGATCGAGGAGGTCCTGTTGGCGATACCCGAGGTCGCCGAGGTCGCCGTGATCGGCGTCCCGGACGCCTACCGTGGTGAGACGGTCAAGGCCTTTCTGGTGCTGCGGTCCGGTGCGTCGCTCACCGTCGACGAGGTGCGGGCACACGCAGCCAAGGAGCTGTCCGCATACAAGGTTCCCAAGATTTTCGAATTTCGGACCGAGCCACTGCCGAAGATCGGGATTGGCAAGGTCCTGCGCAGGGCGCTGCGGGATGCGGAGAAGGCCGACGTCGGGACGGGCAAGCCGGATCCGGACGCTGCCGGCGGCTGAAGCCCTGCTGGTTGTCACTATGGTCGAGCGGCGCCGCCGCGATCCGCCGGAGCATCCGGCCGGTTCCGGGTAGGGATAGGCGGAGGGGACAGGCAGATGCGGATCCTGGTTGTCGACAACTACGACTCGTTCGTGTTCAACCTGGTGCAGTATCTCGGCCAGCTCGGCGCGGACAGCGTCGTCCGCCGCAACGACGAGGTCGACGTTGACGATCTTGTCGCGCTCGGTGTCGCCGGGGTGCTGGTCTCACCCGGGCCGGGAACGCCGGAGGCGGCCGGGGTGAGCGTCCCGATGGTGCGCGCGTGCGCGGCGGCCGGCGTCCCGATGCTCGGGGTGTGCCTGGGCCATCAGGCGCTCGGGGTGGCGTTCGGGGCCACGGTCGACCGGGCGCCCGAGCTGCTGCACGGCAAGACGTCGGTGGTCCAGCACGCCGGCACCGGTGTGCTGGCGGACCTGCCGTCACCGTTTGTCGCGACGCGTTATCACTCGCTCGCGGTGGATGCCGCAACGCTGCCGGACGAGATCGAGGTGACCGCGCGTACCGAGAGCGGTGTGGTCATGGCGATGCGCCATCGGACCCTTCCGCTGGAAGGCGTCCAGTTCCACCCGGAATCAGTACTGACCCAGGGCGGCCACCTGTTGCTGGCCCGTTGGCTGTCGGTCTGCGGGGACGACATGGCGCTCGCGCTGGCGCCGGCGCTGTCAGCAGAGGTCGAAGCCCTGCGTCAGACGGCCTTCGTCTGACCCGGTGCCCCCCGTTGACTCTGGGCCCGTTGACCCTGGGCCCGATCGATCCCACTTAGAGCGCCCGGCAATAGGGGACGCGGCGTCGCGTGGTTGGGGCACGCACCTCGCCACGTTGTCGTCGGTCGCCACCCAACACCAGGGTGACTCCCTCCTCCGCCTCGCGATCTACGCACCCCAACCACGCTCCTTCATCCACGCCCCAATTGCCGGACGCTCTTACTGAAAAAGTCCGCGCCGGGTACTCGACGAGGTCGGGGAGGCGGCCGTCGGCGACGGCGACGGTGTCGCGCTCGGGGAGGGCGACGGACTACTGGACGGCGTCGCTGACGGCGTCTGGGTCGGCGTCTGGGTCTCGGTCTGCTGCTGCTGTGAGACATACAGCGTCACGGTCGACGTGCGGCTGACCGAACTGCTTCTCGGCGGGCTCTGGGCGACCACGGTGCCGGTCGGCTGACTGCTCACCCTGGACTGCTGGATCACCTTGAGGCCGTACCCTTCCAGGGTGGCCTGTGCCGCGTCGAGCGGTTGGCTCGTCACGTCCGGGATGGTGATCTGCTGGCTGACCACGGAGATGGTGACCGTCTCGCCGGAGGTCACCGATGTTCCGACATCGGGGTCGGCGGACTGGACGTAGCCCGGCTTCAGAGTGCTCGCACCGGTGAAGGAAGCCACCTTGGGCGTGAGCCCGGCCGCCTTCAGCTGAGTCACCGCGTCGTTCTGGCTAAGACCGACCACCGGCGGCACGGTGAACGCTCCAGGGCCGGCCGACACGCTGAGGGTGATCTGCGCGGTCTTGGCCACCGTGGTGCCCGAAGACGGATCAACCGCGGTGACCTGGTCCTTTGGCGCATTGTCCTGGACGGTATTCGACCGGATGTTGGTGAAACCGGCGTTGTTGAGGTTGTTCTCGGCGACGGTCTTCGATTGCCCGACGAGGTTTCCCGGGATCTTCGTCGTGCCGCTGGCGGTGTTGGCGGTCGAGCTGCCACCGAGGAATTTGGTGGCCATCAACGTGACGATGACGAAGACCGCCACCACCGACAGCCCGGCCAGGATGTACTTCCAGGCGGCCGACCGTCGCTCGGGCTCGGGCGGCGCTCCGGCGTCGACCGGGCCGCCGTCGCTCAGACCGGTGCCACCGCCGCCCGCCCGGTTGTAGCCGCCGGTTTGGTCGTAGGCGTTCTGGCCGTATGCCGTCTTGCCGTAGGGGTCGTCGCGGGAGTCCGGGTAGTCGTCCCCGTAGTAGGCGTCACGATCACGGGAGATCACCTGCGTCCCCGTTGGCGGCCCGGGTGGGTTCAGCCGGGTGGCGAGCTGGTCGCCCATGAGTGGTGGCGCGTAGATGCGCCGGCCGGTAAGAGCACGTTCGAGGTCGTCGCGCATCTCCCCGGCGGTGGAGTAGCGGCGGTCGGGATCCTTTTCCATCGCCTTGAACACGATCGCGTCGGCATCGGGGGTGATGTCGCGGTCATGGGTGGACGGCGGCGCCGGGTTCTCTCGCACGTGCTGGTAGGCGACGGCGACCGGGGAGTCGCCGCGAAACGGTGGCAGTCCGGTCAGCAGCTCGTAGAGCAGTACTCCGGTCGAGTAGACATCGCTGCGGGCGTCCACCCGGATCCCACGCGCCTGTTCGGGCGACAGGTACTGGGCAGTGCCGATCACCGCGGCGGTCTGCGTCATGTGGGACGTGGTGGCAGCGGTCGCCCGGGCGATGCCGAAGTCCATCACCTTGACCGAGCCGTCCAGGCAGAGCATCACGTTCGCGGGCTTGATGTCCCGGTGGATGATGCCCATCCGATGGCTGTAGTCGAGTGCGGCGCACACGTCGGAGGTGATTTCCATGGCCCGGCGTTCGGTGAACCGACCCTCGCGCTGGAGCGCGTCGCGCAGGGTGCGTCCCTCCACGTACTCCATCACGATGTACGGAATGGTCATGCCGTTGATCAGGTCTTCACCGGTGTCGTAGACGGACACGATCGCGGGATGGTTGAGCGCCGCGGACGACTGCGCCTCGCGTCGGAACCGGGCCAGGAAGGTCTCGTCGCGTGCGAGATCAGCGCGCAGCGTCTTGACCGCGACCTCGCGCCCGAGCCGTACGTCGCGACCGCGGTAGACCTCGGCCATACCGCCGTAACCGAGGATCTCGCCCAGCTCGTAGCGCTCACCCACCAGGCGGGGCTCGGTCCCGAACACCTCAGTCACGCCTGCCACCCGTGCTCGCCCTTCCGGTCGTTCCCGGTCACGCTGTCATCGGTGACGATGCCACCCCCGGCCCGAGGCACGTGCACCGCCCAGCTCGGCGGCGGTGCGCTTGTGGCTGACCCGTTACTCCCGGCGATCGTCCGAGTGATCAGCGCGGTGACGGCCACGGTGGCGATCAGAAGGAGAATCAGGACGGGTAGCGACAGCTTTCGTCGGCCCTCGCCCGGCGAGCCGCCGTGGCTGCCGTCAGCTCGCCGCCGGGCCGCCCGTCCACCGGGCGGCCGGAGCGCGGTGCGGTTCGCGGGAGACGGCTGCCAGGCATGGATGTCCGACTGCGCGACGTCCGGCCGGCCGGTGGGGGCGGACGACGGAGTGTGGGTTCGAGCATCCCAGGGCGCGGATGGGGTGCCGCCGGCCGGGCCCGCATTGTCGTCGGACGCTTCCTGGAATGACCCGCGAACGGCGCTGTGGTCACGTGCCTGGCCGTTGTGGGGCTCCACATTCCAGCTGGACCGAGCGTCCCAGCGGGACCGGATCTCCTCGGGGGATCCGGTGTTCCAGGACGGCTGGCGGGTCCACGACGGCGGCCGCTCCCGGGCGGGCTGCCCCGGCGCGAAGTCCGGCCCGCCACGGCTACCGGCCGGACCGGGACGCCTGGCGGTGGTATCCGAGCCCGGGTGCGGCACGGCCCCCGGGCCGACGCCCCGGCGGGTCGCGTCGGCGCTCCACAGGCTCCGGCGGATCGCGGCGGCGGTGCGGGCGAACCCGTCGGCGGACGCCGGCCGGCGGGCCGGATCCTTCGCCATCGCGGCCTGCACGAGGCCGCGGACCGCTTCGGGTACGTCAGGTGGCAGCGGCGGAGGTTCTTCCTGCTGGTGCGCCATCACGACGACGATCGGGTTGCGGTCGTCGAAGGGACGCCGGCCGGCGAGGCACTCATAGGCGACCACGCCCAGGGAGTACACGTCACTTGCCGGTGTCACCGGCCGCCCGGATGCCTGCTCCGGGGAGACGTAGTACGCCGTGCCCATCATGATGCCGGTGGCGGTCAGCGGTGCGGCGTCGACCGCGCGGGCGATGCCGAAGTCGGTGACCTTGACCGCGCCGTCGGTGCGCAACAGCAGGTTGCCGGGCTTGACGTCGCGGTGGACCACCCCCAGGGCGTGCGCCGCCTGCAGGGCGTCCGCGGCCTGGCCGAGGATGTCGAGGGTCTTCTCGGGGGACAGGCGCTTCTCCCGGTGCAGCAGCGCGGACAGCGGCTCGCCCTCGACCAGTTCCATCACCAGGTACGCGGTCGGATGATTACCTTGGACGATGACTTCGCCGTAGTCGTAGACCGACGCCACGCCCGGGTGCGACACCCGGGCGGCGTGCCGGGCCTCGCCGCGGAAACGGACGAGGAACGACTCGTCGCTGGCGTATTCGGGACGCAGCAGCTTCACCGCGACGGGACGGCCGAGGGTCTGGTCGAGACCCCGCCACACTTCACCCATGCCGCCGGTGGCGATCCGTCCTTCCAGCAGGTACCGGCCGTCCAGGACGGTGCCCAGTGGTGAGCCGCCGAAGGGGTGCGCGACTACCGGCGCGACAGCCGGCGGCCCTACCGGTAGTGACCCCGGCGGTGGCGCGACAGGCGCTGGCGGCGGGCTGGCCGGTGCCGCGGCACCGGGGTACGGTTCGCCGAAGCCCGGCGGGGCTGGATGTGTCACCGGCGGGCGTCCAATGTGGCCTTCATGACCTGCTGGGCCACGGGTGCGGCCACCGCGCCGCCCGTACTGAGCTCGCCGCCGCCGCTCTCGACGATCACCGCGACGGCGATGGTCGGGTTGATCGCCGGGGCGAAGCCGACGAACCAGGCGTGTGGGGGCTCGTTGTCGCCGTGCTCGGCAGTGCCTGTCTTGCCGGCGACGGCGACCCCGGGAATCTGCGCCTTGGTGCCGGTGCCGCTGGTGACCACGCTCTGCATCATGGTGTTCAGGTTGGCGGCGACGTCGGGTCTGACCGGTCGTTTGTAGACCTCGGGTTCGGTCCGGCTGATTGCCTTCAGGTCGGGGCCGAGTAGCTCGGACACGAGGTAGGGCCGCATCATGACCCCGTTGTTGCCGATTGCCGCGGCCACCTGGGCCATCTGCAGCGGCGTGACCTTGTCGTCGAACTGCCCGATGGCCGACTGCGCGGTCTGCGCACCGTCGAGTTTAGCGGTTGGATACACGCTCGGTACCTGTGCCAGGGGGAAGTCGGGCACGGTCGAGTTGAAGCCGAACGCCTCGGCCTGCGCCCGCAGGGCGGCGTCACCGAGGTCGATGCCGAGCTTGGCGAACGCGGTGTTGCAGGAAATCGTCAGGGCGTGGATGAGCGTGTCGGTCTCGCCGTCGCCGCAGCGTTCGCCGGCGAAGTTCGGCAGGACGGTCCGGCTCTGCGGCAGCGGAAGTGCGTCGGGGGCGGCGATGCGCTCCTCGAGCTGGTGGCCGGCGGCCAGGGCTGCCGCCGCGGTGATCAGCTTGAACGTCGAGCCGGGCGGGTACGTCTCCTGGGCTGCGCGGTTGAGCAGCGGCTTGTCAGGGTCGGTGTTGAGCGCCTGGGCGGCCTTACTGGCCGTCGTGTCGTTGTGGCTGGCCAGCTGCGTCGGGTCATAGCTCGGGCTGGTCACCATGGCGAGGATTTCGCCTGTTCTCGGGTCGAGCGCCACCACCGCCCCCTTGCGGTTGCCGAGCGCGGTGGTCGCCACCTGCTGGATCTGCGGGACCAACGTGGTGACAATGCTCCCACCCCGCTGTTCGTGGCCTGTTACCAGGTCGGAGACCTTGGACACGAACAGCCGCTGGTCCTCACCGGACAGGAAGTCGTTCTGGGATCGCTCCAGGCCAGCGGAGGTGTACAGCCCGTAGTAGCCAACGATGTTGGAGTAGAGCTTCGCGGCCGGGTACTGCCGCTGGAACTTGTACTCGTCGTCCACCGGGACGGAGCTTGCGACCGCCTGACCGCCGGCCACGGCGATCGAACCCCGCTCCCGCTCGAGCCGTGCGGTGATCTGGCGGGCGTTGCCGGGCTTGTGCCGCAGGGTGTCGGCGTTCTCGGCCTGCAGCCAGTTGGCGTTGACCAGCAGCGCGGCGAACAACACCAGACACGCGATGGCGACCTTGCGGATGGGTGCGTTCATGTTGTCTTCACCACCTGCGTCGGGCTGTCGGCCACCGCGGTCGGGTCGAACAGCGGCGCGGCCGGCGTGGCCGACGCCGGGCGCCGGTAGGAGTCACTGATCCGCAGCAGCAACGCGATGATGGCGGCGTTGGAAACGATCGACGATCCTCCGTAGGAGATGAACGGCAGGGTCAGACCGGTCAACGGGATGAGCCGCATGACGCCTCCGACCTGTACGAAGACCTGCAGGGCCAGCGACGCGGACAGGCCGGTCGCCAGCATTTTGCCGAACGGGTCACGGGCGCCGACGGCGGCTCGCAGGCCACGCGTCACGACCAGCCCGTAGATGACGAGGATCGCCATGATCCCGGCAAGACCGAGTTCCTCGCCGATGCTCGCGACGATGAAGTCGGTGTTGGCGAAGGGAACCCGCTGCGGGCTGCCCTGCCCGAGCCCGGTACCGGTGATTCCGCCGGCCGCGAACCCGAACAGGCCCTGTACCAGCTGGAACGATTTGTTGCTGGGGTTGTCACCGTCGAACGCGTGCAGCCAGCCGTCCACCCGGACCTGGACGTGCCCGAACAGCTGATAGGACAGCACCGCGCCGAGCATGAACAGACCGAGCCCGATCACGACCCAGGACGCCCGCTCGGTCGCGACGTAGAGGATGACCAGAAACATGCCGAAGAACAGCAGGGACGACCCGAGATCCTTCTCGACGACCAGGACACCGAGGCTCGCCAGCCATGCCACGAGGACCGGTCCGAGGTCGCGGGCGCGCGGGAAGTGCATCCCGAGGAAGGATCGGGAGACCACCGAGAGGACGTCGCGCTTGTTCACCAGGTAGCCGGCGAAGAAGATCATCAGAATGATCTTCGAAATCTCACTCGGTTGGAAGGTGAACGGGCCGATCCGCAGCCACAGTCGGGCGCCGTTGATGGTCGCTCCGATCAGCGGCATGGCTGGCAGCAGCAGGAACACCAACCCGACAAGACCGGCGGTGTAGGCGTAGCGCGACAGCGTCCGGTGGTCCCGGACGACGGCCAGGACCAGCACGAAAACGATGAGAGCGAGCAGCGTCCACACCAGCTGGAGCTGGGCCGTGCCAGCCGGAACGTGTTTACCGGCCCGTACCGCGGCAGCGGCCTTGGCCAGGTCCAGCCGGTAGATCATGACCAGGCCGAGACCGTTGAGGGCCGCGACAAGCGGCAGCAGGATGGGGTCGGCGGCCGGCGCGAACCGCCGTACCGCGAGGTGCGCGAGCCCCCACAGCGCCCCGAAGCCCAGGCCGTAGGTGAAGACCGACGGGGTGATGGTCCCGTCGACTGCCAGCACCACGGCTGCCAGCGCGGCCGTCGCGAGCAGGCCCGCGAACAGAAGTAACCACAGCTCCCGCTGGCGATAGGGCGGCAGCTGCGCTCCGGCCGGGACCGGGGACCGGGCGAAGGTTCCGGTGAGGTCGACCGCCTTGCCGCGGAGCGGGGGGAGGCCTGTCATCCTGCGGGCGTCATCCTGGTGCGGCGGGCGACGGGGCGCAGGTGGGCAATGAGATGGTGCCGCACGGTACCGAGACGGTGACGCTTCCGGCGGACGCGTCCCCGGTGGGTGTCGGGGTCGCCGTCGGCGTGACCGCGATCGGATCCGTGATGTCCGCCGCCGCACTCTTGAGGCTCTGCCTGATGTTCGTGACGAAGGCGCGCGCCTCGCCGAGGCTGCTCACCGGGTGACCATTGGTCACATCGTCGCTTACGGACTTTTGGAGATCACTCACCGCGATGACGGGATTCACGGACTCCTTGAACCAGTGCGGGGAGATCCCGACGAAGTTCCCGGGCACCCCTTCGAAGATTGCTACATGCTGGTTGTCCACACCCACGTAGTACTGCCGGTGGAGGTAGAACCAGGCCCCCAGGGCCGCGGCACCGAGGAGCACGACGGCGCACAGACCGGCGAGTACCGGCCGGGGGACATGGCGTCGGGCCGAGACCGCATCGGGTGCGTCACCGGGGTCCGGGTCGCGCCGGTGGGTGCCGATCCGACCGATCCTGGCACCCTTGGCGGCCGGTGACTCGTGGTCGGGGAACTGCGGGTTCGGGCCGGTACGGGCGGCCGCGGCACCCGGCACGATCCGCTTCTCCGCGGCGGCACCGGCGATCAGCGGGCGGTTGTCACCCTCGTCATCGTCCTCCACCACGTCGGCGACGACGACCGTGATGTTGTCGGGACCGCCGCCCTTGAGCGCGAGTTCGACCAGCCTGTCGACGACATCCTGCGGGCCGGGCAGCAGCAGCGCATCGTGGATGGTCACCTCGGTCACGACCCCGGACAGACCGTCGGTGCACAGCAGGTACCGGTCGCCGGTGATCGCGTCCTGGATGAACAGGTCCGGCTCGACGTCGCGCCCGTCAAGGGCACGCATCAGTAATGACCGCTGTGGATGCGTGTCGGCCTGCGCGGGAGTGATCCGTCCCTGGTCGACCAGATCCTGGACCAGCGTGTGGTCATGGGTCACCTGGCGCAGGACGCCTTCGCGCAGCAGGTAGGCGCGTGAATCGCCGACGTGCAGCACGCCGAGACTGATTCCCGACAGCAGCAGCGCGGTGACTGTCGTGCCCATGCCTTCGAGCGAGCCGTCCTCGCTGGCCATTGCGCGCAGCTCGGCGTTGGCCTGGTCCACCGAATCCGCCAGCGCGTGCAGGATCTCGCCGCTACCGACGTCCGCGTCCAGGTCGGCTAGCTGGGAGATCACGGTGGAGGAGGCCACCTCACCGGCCGCGTGTCCGCCCATGCCGTCGGCTACGGCTACCAGCCGCGAGCCCGCATAGGCGGAATCCTCGTTGCCTTCTCGGACGTGGCCGACGTCCGAGCGAACGGCGTAGTGAAGCCTAAGGCTCACCGGTGAAGCTCCAGGACGGTTTTCCCGATCCTGACCGGCGCGCCGAGAGGTACCGGCATGGGACTGGTCACCTTCGTGCGGTCGAGGTATGTGCCATTGGTCGAGCCCAGATCTTCGACGAACCACTGGCCGTCGTGGGGGACGAGTCTTGCATGCCTCGCCGAGGCGAAGTCGTCCTCCAGGACCAGAGTTGAATCCTGCGCCCGTCCGATGGTGACAGGCATCGGTCCAAGTGGAAGCATCGTCCCCGCAAGTTGACCCTTAGTAACGACAAGTTTGCTCGGTGTTCGCGATCGCCGACTGGGAGGCTTGCTCGGCGGTCGAGCTGGTGGCGCTTGGCGGGCGGGCGTCGGGCGGAGCGGACGTGCTGCCGCCTGAAGGTTCTGTTGTTGGCGTTTTGTCGGCCCGAACACGTCCAGCCGGACGGCCCGGACAGCGGCGAGGACAAATGCCCACAGTAGCACCAAAAAACTGATTTTAACGACAAGTAGCACCAGGTTGCTGGGTGCGGATCCGTTCATAGCGGCCTACCAGCCGCGATCGGTCTGAGGTGGTGGGGCGGCTCCAGCCGGTCGCTCGCGCTGGGGTGGGCTCCGGCGCGGGGCGGGGGGAAGCTGATCTGGACGGTACGTCTCCTGCTCGTGCATGTTGTCGTCGGGATCAATCGGCCGGACGTCGCGTCGCGGGTCGCGCTGGCCGTCTGGAATTGCACGATCGTAGGGCGGGCGATGGCCGACGGGAACCCCAGGGCCGGCCACGGTCGGGCCAGGCCCGACCTGAGGTGGGCCGGGTATGCGGGTAGCCCGCTGGTCACGCGGGTCATGACGGTCTGTCCCACCGCGGTGCTGGCCTTCCCTCCCACCGTAGGGGTCGTCGTAGCGCGGACCGCCACCATACGGATCGCCATATGGGGAAGTCGGCTGCCCCCCTACGGGTTGGCCGGTTTCGGGTCGGCCGCCGCCCCGGTAG
>NZ_CAUVXO010000063.1:1150-2319 GCF_963555865.1 Protofrankia sp. Cr1 | reverse complement strand
CCGCCGTGCCGCGGGTCACCCCGGTACGGGTCCGCCGGCGGAGGCGGATAGCCGGCCGGGGTACCGCCGTGCCGCGGGTCACCCCGGTACGGGTCCGCCGGCCGGTCGTACGGATCGGCCGCCGCGGTGGCCGGCGGGACGGCTGCGGGGGGGTACGGGCCTGGTGCTCCCGCTGGGCTGGCTGGAACACGCCGAGTGGCCCGGTTCGCGTCAACGTCTCGCGGGTCCTCCCGGCGGAAGGCGAGGATTGTTGCGCCCAGTTCGATCTGGTCGCCGTCGACGAGCCGCACCTGGCTGGCCGCGCGGCCGTTGACGATACTGCCGTTGGTCGAGCCGTGGTCGATGTAGACGAACTGGCCATCCGGCATCCGTCGGACCTCACCGTGCCGGCGGGAAACCCCCGTATCATTGAGACGTATGTCACATTCGACGCTGCGGCCGATGACGGTGGTCTCGCTGTCCAACGGATATTCGCGCTCCTCCCCGGCGGCCCGGCTCTCCGGCCCGGGCTTGATGGAGATCAATAGGCGCGGCGCCCCCGGAGCGTTCGATCGTGGGCGTGCGGGGCCGCGTCGAGCGGCCACAGCGCCGGGGTCGGCTGCGGCAACGCTGCTGCGAATACGGAACACCCCGACATCGAGGTCTTCGGCCTCGGCGAGCCGCACGTTGACGGGGCCGACGAACGTGTAGCGTTGCTCGGCGGCATGCTCGCGGACCATCTCGGCCAGCTCGTCGCAGAGCGCCTGAGTATAAGGGGCGAGTCGGGTGAAATCCCCCACGGCGAGCTCGACTGCGAACTCGTTGGGGACGAGCACGCGGTTGGAACTGACCGCACGCCGGTCGTCTGTCTCCCGGGCCAGCGCACTGGCGATTTCGACCGGTTCGACGCCGCCCTTGAAGACCTTGGCGAATGCACCCTCGACGAGGCCCCCCAGGCGGCGTTCGAAGCGCTGTAGCACGCCCATCTCGACCTCCCCTCCTCCAGGCCTTCTCCCGACCCTGAGATCGTATGCTTCCAGCCTCATGCCGCCCACGGCTCGGGCCGCGTGGATCGCGTGATAGCGTGATAGTCGCACTCGGGCGAGTGGCGGAATGGCAGACGCGCACGGTTCAGGTCCGTGTGTCTTAACGGACGTGGGGGTTCAACTCCCCCCTCGCCCACGCGCTGG
>NZ_CAUVXO010000063.1:0-955 GCF_963555865.1 Protofrankia sp. Cr1 | reverse complement strand
TTTGTGCTGGTCGCCGACCTTCGGTCGGCTTTCCGGGGGGCGGGATGTGTGCCCGGGGGGGCGACCCCCCGGACCCCCCGGTGCGGGGCTGCGCCCCGCGCGGCGCTGCACCGGCGGCCAGATGCGCTCTCAGTGTGATCGTGTCACGGACCCCTGGCTGAGTTGATCTCCTCCGTCGGTCGGGCAGGCTACGCCCTACCCCGGGTGGGGGGTTTCGGGGTAGCCCTCCGGGTGTCCGTCCAGCGGAGGCGATCAGCGGACTTGCGCCCCTCCCCTCCGGAGAGAGGGCCGAGGTCGGAGCGGAGCCCCGGGAAAGCCCTTTCAATGTCGACCCTCGCGCTTCGGAACCCCCGGCGCTCAACTCGCAGCGGGAACCTGCCGAGGCAGAAAACAGAACAAATCAGTCATTCCATGGGCCCATAGTGACCGGTGTCGGCCTGTATCGGTAGGGCGCGTGCGGGATCGATGCAAGATCGAATACGCACAGTTCCGGATGGGATCATTATAAAATGTGACTTACATCACATTTTATAACGGACAGTTACATGATTGTTCATGGATATCATCACATATCGACTATTCGCCCGTTAGGGTATCGCATCGAAAAAATGCCTCTTGTGATGCATAGGCCCAGGTCAGGGCGCTGCGACAGTGTCATGCGGAACGTGTCCCATGTGGTGGGTCGGGTGGTCGGCGAACCATGGACGGTCTTGGAACTTGTCTTGCCGGCCGGTTGGTGCCCGATGCGCAGTGGGAGGTGGTGGAGCCGTTGTTGCCGGGGTTCCGGGTCCCGCCCGCTGGGTTGGGGGGACGGCGCCGGTGGAGGAGCGGGCGGTGTTCACCGGCGATCGTCTATGTGTTGACCGCGGACTGTTCGTGGCGGCATCTGCCGGAGGAGTTCGGGTGCAAGCCTCATGTCCCGTCGGACGGGAATGGGCTGCCGCTGCCCATCCGC
>NZ_CAUVXO010000062.1:17024-19022 GCF_963555865.1 Protofrankia sp. Cr1 | reverse complement strand
TCTGGGCCGCCTGGCCGGCCGCTCGCGGGCGCAGGCGCGACACCGCCCGGCCCATCGGCCGTGGCCTGGTGATCTCACCGTCAGTGGGTCCCGGCGCCGGCCCGATCAGGCCGTGCACCGCCCGGACCACCTTGGGCTGGCGCGCTCGGTCGTCCCCGCGCAGGCCGGTCTCCAGCTCGTGGGCGCCCAACGACCAGGCCAGGACGATGATGCGCCCGGCGCCCGCGACCTTTCCGGCGTGCGCCCGCTCCAAACGGGCACCGCGGACGGCGTCCCGCGCAATCCAGAACGGCTCGCTGCCGGTGCGGTCCACCTGAATCCCGCCCTCGTAGACGGTCACGTACGCGTCCGCGCGTCCACCGAGCCCGCGGGCTGTGATCCGGTCAAGCCAGTGCCCGGCGTCCACCGTCCCCAGGTAGAGGCCCTTGAGCGGCGCGGCGAGGACGGTGCCGGTCTCGCCGGGAACCGCCGGCAGGTCGGGAAGGTCCTCCTCCTGCCGTTCGGCCCGACGGCGCCAGGTTCGGCGCATCCCGCCGACCGCGGCCACGAACAGCAACAAGCAGCCGAAGGCGAACAGCAGGTGCAGGCCCAGGCGGTCGGGACCGCGTTGCGGCGCCGCCGCGGCGATACCGTCCGCGGCGGCGGCGAGCGAGGCGGTGAAGGTGAGATGGTCGGTCATACGATCTTCCCGTCGAGCACGGTGGGACGCCCCCGCAAAAACGTGGCCTGGACGCGTCCAGGCAGCTTGCGGCCGGCGTAGGGGGTGTTACGACTACGGCTGGCAAATGTGGCGGGATCCACCGTCCAGCGGGCCGCCGGATCGACCAGGACGACGTTCGCCGCGGCTCCCGCGGACAGCACCCCGGCCATGTCCCGCGACCCGTCAGTGCTCCGGGGACTGTGGCCTGCGGGCAGGCCGCCGATCCGAGCCGGGGTTCCCGCCATCCGGTCGGCGAGTCCAGCCCAGTCCAGCAGTCCCGTTTCCACCATGGTCATGATCGCAATCGACAGCGCGGTCTCCAGACCGAGCATCCCGGGACGGGCGGCGGCCCACTCCGTCTCCTTGTCCTGCGGGGCGTGGGGGGCGTGATCGGTCGCGATGCAGTCGATTGTGCCGTCGGCGAGCCCGGCCCGCAGCGCCTCGACGTCGGTGGCGGTCCGCAGCGGTGGATTGACCTTGTACACCGGGTCGTAGGACGTGGCCAGCTCGTCGGTGAGCAGCAGATGGTGCGGGGTGACCTCGGCCGTGACCCGCCAGCCCTTGGATTTCGCCCAACGCAGGATCTCCACCGAGCCCGCGGTCGAGACGTGACAGACATGCAGCCGCGAGCCGACATGGCCGGCCAGCAGCGCATCCCGGGCGATGACCGCCTCCTCGGCTGCGGCCGGCCACCCGGGCAGACCGAGCCGCGCAGACACCGCGCCCTCGTTCATCTGCGCGCCCTCGGTCAGCCGGGGCTCCTGAGCGTGCTGGGCGATCACCCCGTCAAATGCCTTGACATACTCCAGCGCCCGGCGCATCAGCACCGCGTCGGACACACAGTTGCCGTCGTCGGAGAACACCCGCACGGCCGCCGCCGACGAGGCCATCGCGCCCAGTTCGGCGAGCCGGGCACCGCGCAGCCCCTCGGTGACCGCGCCGACCGGGCAGACGTCACAGTGCCCGGCGGCCTGGCCGAGCCGCCAGACCTGTTCCACCACCCCGGCGGTGTCCGCGACCGGCTCGGTGTTGGCCATCGCGAACACGGTGGTGAAACCGCCCAGTGCCGCCGCCCGGGTACCCGAGGCGACGGTCTCGGCGTCCTCCCGACCCGGTTCGCGCAGATGGGTATGCAGGTCGACCAATCCGGGCAGGGCGATCAGGCCGTCCGCGTCGAGGACGTTGGCGCCGGGCGCGCTCAGGCCCGGCCCGACCTCGACGATCACCGGACCAGCCAGGAGCATGTCGACCGCGGCGGCGCCCAGCGGCCGCACGCCGCGCAGGAGCCAGCGTGCGTT
>NZ_CAUVXO010000062.1:14138-16681 GCF_963555865.1 Protofrankia sp. Cr1 | reverse complement strand
TGGATCGAACGCGGCGACGTTGGCGCGTTGCGTCATGAAGCGGCCTCCAGAACGAACATCGTAAGCAGCGCAGCGCAGGAGACCGCCGGGGACCCGGTCATGCCACCTCCCTGGTGCCGCCCAGCAGCAGATACAGAACGGCCATCCGCACGCTTACGCCGTTGGCGACCTGCTCGACCACGGTCGAGCGGGTCGAGTCCGCCACATCCGAGGCGATCTCCATGCCGCGCACCATCGGCCCCGGATGCATCACCAGCGCGGATGGTGGCATCGCCGCCAGTCGGTCGGCGTCCAAGCCGTACCGGCGGGTGTATTCCCGCTCGGTGGGGAAGAACGCCGCCGTCATCCGCTCGCGCTGGACCCGCAGCATCATGACGACATCGCTTTTGGGCAGCACCGCGTCCAGATCGTAGGAGACCTCGACCGGCCACCGTTCGACCCCGACAGGCACCAGGGTGGGCGGGGCGACCACCGTCACAGCCGCTCCCAGAGTCGAGAGCAGCCACATGTTGGACCTGGCCACCCGCGAGTGCAGGATATCGCCGACGATCGTGACGGACAGGCCGTCGAGGCGGCCGAGGCGTCGGCGGATGGTGAACGCGTCGAGCAGAGCCTGGGTCGGATGCTCATGGGTACCGTCCCCGGCATTGAGCACGCTGCCACGTACCCAACCGGCAAGCCGGTGCGGAGCACCGCTGGCCGGATGTCGGCACACCACCGCGTCGGCGCCCATCGCCTCAAGGGTCAACGCCGTGTCCTTGAGGCTTTCTCCCTTGGAGACGCTCGATCCGCGGGCCGAGAAATTGATCACATCGGCGGAAAGCCGTTTGGCTGCGACCTCGAACGACGTCCGGGTGCGGGTCGAATCCTCGAAGAACAGGTTGACCACCGTCCGACCACGCAGGGTCGGCAGCTTCTTCACCGACCGGTCCGCGACGGTCGCCATGTACTCGGCCGTGTCGAGCACGAGCAGGGCCTCGTCCCGGCCAAGATCTTCGGTGGACAGGAGATGGCGCATCACCCGGCCCACCCGTCCGAGACAATCATGACGGCGTCACGGCCGTCGATTTCGGTGAGCCGGACCGCGACGGCCTCCTGGCGGGATGTCGGCATGTTCTTGCCCACATAGTCAGCCCGGATCGGCAGTTCCCGGTGACCGCGGTCCACCAGGACCGCGAGCTGTACCACCCGGGGCCGACCGAATGCGGCCAGCGCGTCGAGAGCCGCCCGCACCGTACGCCCGGAGTACAGGACGTCATCGACGAGAATCACTGTCCGGCCGTCGATCCCCCCGTCGGGAAGGTCGGTGACCCCGAGCGGGCGGACCGCTTGAAACCGCAGGTCGTCACGGTGCATGGTCGGGTCGAGCGAACCCACCCCGAGTTCGACGCCTTCCACCGCGCGTACCCGGGCGGCGAGCCGGTGGGCAAGTGGCACCCCGCGGGTGGGTATCCCGAGAAGCACGACGCCGTTTCCGCCGGAGGTCTTCTCCAGGATCTGGTGAGCCATCCGGGTGAGTATCCGGCCGATGTCCGCACCGGAGAGGACCGTACGGGCGACGCCATGGCCCGATGCCTCCGGACCGGATGAGGACCCACCCGTGGCAGCTGCGGCCATGGCGATGTCCCTCCTTCCCCGCCTCACTGGACGGTCCTTAAAGGAGCGGTCCGGATGACGGTATCAGGCACCTCAGATTGTCACTGCACGTTACATACTTGGAACCCGACGCGTATGAACAGCTCCAAGTGGGGAAGTTCCCACAGCCGTAGCGCCTAGTGCGATCGAAGTGCTACAGAAAGTGGTACAAAGAAAGTGTCAACACGACCCCCCTGGTGTCGAGCCACAACCGACCCGGGACTACTATGGGTAACCACCGGAGGCAAGAGCCCCGGTTCCAACTGATCGACCACGACGGGAGTGGGCACTCCGATGTCCGACTATGCGAAGGCGCTCGGTACTCGGCTGCGCGCAATACGCACCCAGCAGGGGCTCTCGCTTCATGGCGTCGAGGAGAAGTCGCACGGGCGGTGGAAGGCTGTCGTCGTGGGCTCCTACGAACGCGGAGACCGCGCCGTTACGGTGCAGCGCCTGTCAGAACTCGCCGAGTTCTACGGTGTCCCGGTGGGAGAACTGCTCCCCGAAGGTTCAACCGTGGCTCCGCTCGAGCAGTCGCCGCGCATCGTCCTCGACCTGGAGCGTCTTTCCCAGGTACCCAAGGAGCAGGGCGGCCCGCTCGCCCGGTACGCAGCGACCATTCAGAGCCAGCGCGGCGACTACAACGGCCGCGTGCTCTCGATCCGCTACGAGGACCTGCGCTCCCTCGCCGTCATCTACGACACCTCACCGAGCAAACTGACCGAGCAGCTCGTGTCGTGGGGAGTTCTGAGCCCCGAGCAGGGCCAGGAAGCAAGCATCAGCGAGTCCGCCTAACCCGCACCCGCCAAAGGGCGCGCGATCATGGTTTTCGCGCGCGCCCGGAGGCGCTCTGCGGAGCCGGCCCCGCCAAAGGGCGCGCGATCATAGTTTTCGCGCGCGCCCGGAGG
>NZ_CAUVXO010000062.1:12298-13808 GCF_963555865.1 Protofrankia sp. Cr1 | reverse complement strand
GCAGTCGCGCCAGCAGGCCGTTGACGAAGGCCGGCGAGCGTTCGGTCGACATCAGCTTGGCGAGTTCCACAGCTTCGTCGATGGCCACCCCGTCGGGGATGTCCTCGCGCCAGAGCAGTTCCAGCGCGCCGATCCGCAGGATGTTGCGGTCCACCGGCGGCATCCGCTCAAGCGTCCACTCCTGCGCATGGTCGGACAGCATCTCGTCGATGTCGATGAGATGCTCGACAACGCCTTCGACCAGGCTGACGGTGTATTCCGACACCGGCGGGTCAGCCTGCGCGAGCCGCTCGGCGAGCGTGTCGGTGAGGCTGTTCCCGCGCATGTCGGCCTCATAGAGGATGTCGAGGGCGCGCTTGCGAGCCTTCGACCGCGCGCTCAGCTGGTCACCCTGCCGAGGTAGCGACCGTCCCTGGTGTCGACCTTGACCTTCTCCCCGGCGGTGATGAACAAGGGTACCTGGACGGTGGCGCCGGTCTCCAGCGTCGCCGGCTTGTTACCACCGGTGGAGCGGTCGCCCTGCACCCCCGGCTCAGTCTCCGAGATGATCAGTTCGACGCTCGCCGGCAGCTCCACGTACAGCGGCGCACCATCGTGCAGCGCCACGGTCGCCGTGGTGTTCTCCAGCATGTAGTTCGCGGCGTCGCCGACGACGGCCGGCGGAACGGGCAGCTGGTCGAACGACTCGCTGTCCATGAAGACGAAGTCCGCGCCGTCGCGGTAGAGGAAGCTCATCTCGCGCCGGTCGACGGTGGCTACCTCGACCTTCACGCCGGCGTTGAACGTACGGTCGACAACCTTGCCGGTCAGGACGTTCTTCAGCGTCGTGCGGACGAACGCCCCGCCCTTCCCGGGCTTGACGTGCTGGAACCCGATGACGCTCCACAAGGTGCCGTCGAGGTCGAGTGTCATGCCGTTCTTCAGGTCATTCGTGGTCGCCACTGCGCGCAACTCTCCAGCCGGACCGCCAGGTTGGTCCGTTCGACAGACAGGGATCTCGCGAGAGTCTATCGCCATGCCGGACGGCTGACGGCCGGGTGACGTCTCAGCCGGCGCGCGGGCGCCGAGCCGCGATCGCCCGCAGCGCGAGGAGGTAGGAGTCGAAGCCCAGACCGGTTATGGTCCCGGCCGCCACCGCACTGATCACGCTGTGGTGCCGGAATTCCTCCCGGGCGTGGGTCTGGCTCAGATGCACCTCGACCAGCGGTCCCCCGACCTGGGCGGCGGCGTCGCGCAGCGCGTAGGAGTAGTGCGACCATGCCCCCGGGTTCAGCACGACCGCTGCGTCGTTGTCCGCGGCCTCGTGCAGCCAGGCGATCATCGTGGCCTCGTCGTCGGTCTGCCGGCAGTCGACCTCCAGACCCAGTTCCTCGGCCTGCTCCTGACAGGCAGCAACAAGATCGTCATAGCTGCGACTGCCGTACACCGCTGGTTCCCGCCGGCCCAGCCGGCGCAGGTTCGCGCCGCTGAGCACCAGCACCTTCATGACCGGACCCTCATGACCGGACCC